>JAAZXZ010000081.1 GCA_014239895.1 Flavobacteriaceae bacterium | reverse complement strand
TGACTTAGATATGCATAAATTTTTGTTTCTCTAATAGTTCTAATTCATTTTCTTTATTATCTTCATCTGGAACACAACAATCAACAGGACAAACAGCAGCACATTGTGGCTCTTCATGAAAACCTTTACACTCCGTACATTTACTAGGCACTATGTAATAAACCTCATCACTAATTGCTATTTGACCCTCATCAGCATTTATTGAAGCGCCATTTAAAAGAATTATATCACCCTGAAGGTCTGTTCCATCTGAATATTTCCAACTATCAGATGCTTCGTATATAGCCGTATTTGGACATTCTGCTTCACATGCACCGCAATTAATACATTCATCTGTAATAATTATAGCCATATATATATTATTATTTAATAAATTAGACTACAAAATTATAACCTAAAACCATCAAAACCAAAACAAAAACAACTGAATTAGAAAAGCGCATAATAGCTTTTGCTGAAATTGGAAATTTATTAAATCAATATTTCTTAAATATTGATAACAAATGGGTAGAGGAATTAAGGTTAAGAATAAATGAAGCTTCAGTCAAAAACCCTTGGTTTACTAAAGAAAATATTGATGTATCATTAAAGTATTGGTCAAAAGAGCTGACAGACAAAAAGCTAAAATCTTGGCTGTCTAGCTATAAGCTCCCAGATAATAAATCAAATACAATAGCAGTTATAATGGCTGGTAATCTTCCATTAGTTGGATTTCATGATTTATTGTGTGTACTAATAACTGGACAGAAATTAGCTGTTAAATTCTCAAAGAATGATGATGTCTTAATGAAATTTATGATAAAATATTTAATCTTTAAGAATGTAAAATTTAAAGATCATATAATTATAAAGGATTCAATAATTAAAGATTTTGACAGAGTAATTGCAACAGGATCAAATAATACTTCGAGGTATTTTGATTATTATTTTAGAAACAAGCCTTCAATTATAAGAAAGAATAGGTTTTCAGTAGCAATTTTATCAGGGAAAGAGAGTAAAGTTGAGTTAGAAAAATTAAGCACTGATATTTTTTCTTTTTTTGGTTTAGGATGTAGAAATGTTTCTAAAATTTATATTCCGGTTAACTATAATTTTGATGTATTCTTTAAATCAATGTATAGCTGGAAAAACATCATTTATAATCATAAATATGCTAGCAATTATAATTATAATAAGACCATAAATCTAATTGATAAAAATTCTATTTTAGAAAATGGATTTCTTATCTTAAAAGAATCCGGAGAAAATCACTCACCTATCTCTGTATTGTTATATGAGTATTATAAAAATACTCGAGATCTGAGAAAAAAAATAGAATTAATTGAGAAGGATTTACAATGCATTGTTGCAAACAACTATTGTAAGAGTGAAGTTAATTTTGGAGAAACTCAAAACCCAAAATTATCTGATTATGCAGACAATATTGACACAATAGAGTTTTTGTTAACAAAATAGTTAAAAAAAATTATGTGTCACATAAATAAGATCTAACATATATTAACGAAATTTGCTGCTTAATTCTGATCATTCAATGAAAAAACATAATTTTTCCGCAGGCCCTTCTATTTTGCCAAAAGAAGTTATAATTCAAGCCGCTGAATCTGTTTTAGATATTAATGAAAGTGGGTTATCCCTTTTGGAGATTTCTCATAGAAGCAAAGCTTTTATAGATATCATGGAAGAAGCTAGAAGTCTCGTTTTAGAATTAACCAAGCTTAATGGGAAAGATTATAGTGTTTTATTCTTACAAGGAGGTGCAAGCACACAATTCTCAATGGTGCCCTATAATATTCTCTCAAAAAAAGCTGCCTATCTTGATACTGGATCATGGAGTAGTAAGGCAATCAAAGAAGCTAAATTATTTGGAGAAATAAATGAGGTTGCATCTTCCAAAGATTCTAATTATAATTACATTCCAAAAAATTACAAAATACCAGATAATTGTGACTACTTCCATTGTACATCAAATAATACAATATATGGGACACAAATAAGAAAATTTCAATCATCAAAGATTCCTAAAGTTTGTGATATGAGTAGTGATATATTTTCAAGACAGTTAGACTTTTCAAAATTTGATTTAATATATGCAGGTGCACAAAAAAATCTAGGTCCAGCAGGAGCTACAATTGTAATTGTAAAGAATAGTATTTTAGGAAAATCTTCAAGAAATATTCCATCAATGATGGACTATCAAACGCATATAAATAAGAGTAGTTTATATAACACTCCTCCTGTTTTCTCCGTCTATGTTTCATTGTTAAACATGAGGTGGTTAAAGAGTAATGGCGGTATTAAGAGATTAGAAGAAATCAATACTAAAAAAGCCACCATATTATATTCAGAAATTGATATTAATCCTCATTTTAAGGGATATGCTAAGGAAGAAGATAGATCAATAATGAATGCTACATTTAGTTTAATTAATGATGATTTTAAAGAAACTTTTGATTCCATGCTTAAAAATGCAGGTATTGTTGGAATTAATGGTCATAGAAATATTGGCGGTTATAGAGCTTCAATGTATAATGCAATGCCTATTGATAGTGTAAAGACACTTGTTGAGGTGATGAGTGAATTAGAAAATAAAGTATAAATATGAGAATTCTAGCAAATGATGGTATCTCTATTAGTGGTATAGAAAAATTAGAATCAAACGGCTTTGAAGTTTTAACAAAATCTATTGCTCAAGATGATTTGATATCCTATATAAATAATAGTAAAATTGAGGCTTTACTTGTTAGAAGTACAACAAAAGTGAAAAAAAACCTAATAGATAAGTGCCCGTCAATTAAGTTAATTGGAAGAGGTGGTGTTGGGATGGATAATATAGATGTAGAATATGCTACAAACAAAGGTATAAATGTAATAAACACTCCAGCTGCATCATCAAAGTCAGTAGCCGAACTTGTTTTTGCTCACTTATTTGGATGTGTAAGGCATTTGCATTCCTCAAATAGAAGTATGCCTCTTGAAGGAGATACTAAATTTAAGGAGTTAAAAAAATCGTGCTCTAAAGGAGCTGAGCTCAGAGGAAAAACACTAGGAATAGTTGGGTTTGGAAGAATAGGTCAAGAAGTTGCAAAAATTGCAATTGGAATAGGAATGAATATCTCTGTTTATGATTTAAACTTAAATGAGGCTTTACTAGA
>JAAZXZ010000185.1 GCA_014239895.1 Flavobacteriaceae bacterium | reverse complement strand
TGTAGTATTAATATGAGGGATTTAAGTAATTACAGAAAAAACTATTCTAAGAATAAACTTTTAGAGGAATTTCTCCCAAAGAAACCCTTTAAGCTTTTTAATATATGGTTTGAGGAGTCTGCTAAAAATTCAGATAATCATGAAGTTAATACAATGATTTTAAATACCATTGGAGGGGACGGATTCCCTAAAGGACGTGTAGTTTTATTAAAATATTTTTCTAATGAAGGTTTTACATTTTTCACCAATTACAAAAGTGAAAAAGGGATTTCAATAAGGAATAATAACAAAGTGTCTTTGACTTTTTATTGGGAAGATCAAGAGAGGCAAATTATAATTAAGGGTATAGCAGAAAAAACAGGAGAAGATATTAATAATAAGTATTTTCAATCAAGACCTTTAGGAAGTAAGATAGCAGCTCATGTTTCAAAAAATCAAAGTTCTATACTTCCTAACAGAGAATTAATAGAAGAAAAATTTATTTATTTGTCTTCACAATTACAAAATAAAAAAATAGAAAGACCAAATTATTGGGGTGGATACACTGTTAAACCATCTGAATATGAGTTTTGGCAGGGAAGAGAAAATAGACTCCATGATAGAATTAGATATTCTCTAGACAATTCGAAATGGAACATATCAAGATTATCTCCTTAAAAAAGAATTTATTTTATAAATTATATTTCTACCTGAGGCTATTATCTAAATAGAAAGGTTAAAAGAATCTTTAAGTTTTTCAATATTTGGGTTTTTCTTTTTCATTAAATCATACTTATCCCTATCTGTATAAACTAGTTTTTCTTCGATTTTCTCATCAACAATTAAATCTATATAAATGTTGTTGTTTTTGAGATTTTTTCTGATATAATCTATTATTTCTTTTTTCTCAATATCTAACTCAACCTTATTTATTGAATTTGGAAGAGTCAGCCTAATTGTATTTTCAAGTAATTTTGGTTTATCAATTCGCAATATTGATGCAATATTAAATCTCCCTTTTTCTTCCATCATCTCTGAATATTTTTCCCATAAAGCAACAATATCAGTCTCTGTATAAGGATTCCCTTCAAGGTTATCTTCGTGATCTACAGAGGTTGATTTAGCAGTTTGTTCTTCTTTTTTTTCTAAACTTTTAAGAGATAAGCCTGAGGTTGATAATTGCCCAACATCTATATCTAATCTAGGTTTAGTGTCGTTCTTTTTCACCTGAGACATCTTTTCTTCTAGTATTAAGCTAGAATTAAAGTATGAGGCAGGAATTATTTTGTAATTAAACTTTTTTTTTTCATCATTATGATTTAATGATGCTAATTTCATAATTGTTAATTCTACGAGAAGATTTTGATTTATACTTTTAGAATAATTAATATCACAATTATTAGTGATTTCAAGACATTCTATTAGGTAACCTACATCTATTTTAGATGAAGCTTTTTTAAATTGTGATTTAGTCTCTTCATCACTGTTAAATAATGCTATAGACTTGCTGTCTTTGCTAACTAACAAGTCCCTAAAGAATGATCCAAGACCAGATATCAGTATATCTCCTTGTATTCCTTTGGCTAATATAGAATTTGTTAGGATTAATAATTTTGGAATTTCATTATTTACAATTAGATCTAATAGATCAAAATAAACTTGATTGTCAAGTATATTCAAATTTTCCATAACATTTGACAAGGTAACTTCTCTATTCTTTGAGCTTAATATCCTATCATATATTTGAAGTGCATCCCTCATTGATCCATCTGCCTTTTTGGCGATGAACTGAATAGCAGTGTCTTCATATTTTACTTTTTCTTTTTTACTTATATCAACAAGAGATGAAGAAATGTCATCAACGCTTATTCTTTTAAAATCATAAATTTGACACCTTGATAGAATTGTTGGAATAATTTTATGTTTTTCAGTTGTTGCAAGGATAAACACACAATGTTTAGGAGGTTCTTCTAAGGTTTTTAGAAAAGCATTGAATGCACTTGAGGAAAGCATATGAACTTCATCAATAATATAAACCTTAAAATTTCCTGTTTGAGGAGGAATTCTAATTTGATCAGTTAAGTTTCTAATCCCATCGACTCCATTATTTGAAGCTGCATCTAGTTCGAAAATATTAAAG
>JAAZXZ010000184.1 GCA_014239895.1 Flavobacteriaceae bacterium | reverse complement strand
TTAAACCATCTTTAACGCTTTTGAAAACACATGCTTTTCCATTAATTTTAACATTATCTCCAATTGTTATGTGTCCTACCATGCCTACATGCCCTCCAATTTGACAATTCTTTCCAATTTTTGTTGAACCAGCTATTCCACATTGAGCAGCCATAACCGTATTTTCACCTATAACCACATTATGTCCTATCTGAACCAAATTATCAAGCTTTACCCCTTTATTTATTACTGTTGAGCCTAATGTTGCTCGATCAATTGTAGCAGAAGCTCCTATTTCAACATTGTCTTTAATTATTACATTTCCTATTTGAGGAACTTTTTGAAATTTTCCTGAACTATCAGGAGCAAAACCAAACCCATCAGAACCAATAACTGAGTTTGAATGTAAAATACAATTATTGCCAATTACACTGTTTTTGCAAATTGCAGCACCAGAATAAATAATTGAATTATTTCCGATAGTGACACCATCATCTATATTAACATTATTTAGTATTACAACATTTTCACCAATAACAACATTTTCACCAATACAAGAAAAGTGACCAATAGAAACATTTTTTCCAATTTTAGATGAAGCTGAAATTACTGCAGAATCCTTTATTCCTGATTTTTTGATAGAACTATCATAAAATTTGTTTAGCAATTTAACAAATGCTATATATGGGTCTTTAACTCTAATTAGTGTAGCAGATATATTTTGTGTGGGCTTAAAATCTTCAGAAACAATTATCATTGAAGCTTTTGTTTTGTATACCCATGGAATATACTTCTTGTTACCTAAAAAAGTAATAGAGTTCTTTGTTGACTCTTCAATCTTATTTAATGAAGTAATTTCGTTAGAAGAATCTCCATCAATTTTTCCATTTAATATTTCTGCTATTTCTAGGGCTGTAAACTTCATTGCATGCAAAATTAGGAAATTTCAATAAATTCATTGTTAATGTAATCACAAAAGTTTAATGGTAATAATTATGTAAATTTACGCTTTGTAAACTTATATACTTATCTAGATGATTAAAACAAAAATTTTATGGGTTGATGATGAAGTGGACTTATTAAAACCTCACATAATTTTTTTAGAAAACAAGGATTTTTTAATTCAAACTTGCAATAATGGATCTGATGCTGTAGAAATAATTAGGAATGAGAATTTTGACGCTGTTCTCTTAGATGAAAATATGCCTGGATTAAATGGGATTGAAACTCTTACTCTTATGAGAGATATTAGCTCTAATATTCCTATAATCATGATAACTAAAAGCGAAGAAGAAAATATAATGGATGATGCTATTGGGAGCAAGATTTCAGATTATTTAATTAAACCTGTAAATCCAAAACAAATTTTTTTAAGCTTAAAAAAGAATTTAAATAACAGAGAACTTATTTCTAATAAAACTACTTCAGGTTATCAGCAAGAATTTAGAAATATTTCAATTGAACTCTCAGATATAGATTCAATTAAAGGATGGGTAGATATGTATCTCAAGTTAGTCTCATGGGAGATAAAATTAGAAGAGAATAATAATGATACAATGATGGAGGTACTAATATCTCAAAAAAATGAAGCTAATAGGTTGTTTGCAAAATTTATTGAGAATAATTATCAACAATGGGTAAACAATAAATCATCTAACCCAATACTCTCTAATTCGCTAATTAAAGACAGATTAGTGAAGGAATTATCTGATTCAAAGCCTACTTTATTTTTAGTAATTGATAATTTAAGATATGATCAATGGAAGGTTATAGAGCCATTGATTAATAATTACTATAATAAAATTCATGAAGAGGCTTATTTTAGCATTCTCCCAACCACTACACAATATTCAAGAAATTCTCTTTTTTCTGGATTAATGCCTTCTGAAATAGAAAAAAATCATCCTAATTATTGGAAAAATGATTCTGATGAAGGCGGTAAAAACCTTTATGAAGAACAGCTTTTAAAAGATAATCTAAAGAGATTAGGATATAGTAATATCTCTTGTGAATATAACAAAATTACTAATCTTAAAAATGGGCAAAAATTGTCGATTAATTTAAAAGCTAAATTGAAAAATGATTTAACTGTAATTGTCTACAATTTTGTTGATATGTTGTCACATTCAAAAACTGAGATGGAAATAATAAAAGAATTGGCATCAAATGATAAAGGATATAGATCATTAACATTAAGTTGGTTTAAAAACTCTCCCTTATTTGAAATTATCAAAAAAGGATATGAATATGGCTTTAAGTTAGTAGTAACAACTGATCATGGAACAATTAATGTAAAGAACCCTTCAAAAATTATTGGTAATAAAGACACAAGCCAAAACCTCAGATATAAAACTGGAAGGAGCCTCTCTTATGATAACAAAGAAATTATTTCATTTGATAATCCTAATGATATTCTTCTACCTAGTATTTCAATAAATAGCTCATATGTGTTTGCAAAAGAAAACACATACCTAGTATATCCTAATAACTATAATTATTATGTCAATTTTTTTAGAGACACCTATCAACATGGAGGTATTTCTTTGGAAGAAATTATAATTCCCTATGTTGTGTTAATGCCGAAAATTAAAAAATGACAAAAGATATTAATTATTCAATTGAAGAAATTGATAAGACAGCTAAGATAGTTTTATCATTAAATCCCTCTACAAAAATATTTATTTTTAATGGAGAGATGGGGTCGGGAAAAACTACTATAATCAAAGCTATAATAAAAGAGTTGGGATATGAAGGAATTGTTAGTAGTCCTACATTTTCTTTAATAAATGAATATTTCAACGGTGATAAAATATATCATTTCGATTTTTATCGTATTAAAAGTAGAGAGGAATTATTAGATATAGGAATAGACGAATATATCAGCAGCAATGATTGGTGTTTTATTGAATGGCCTAATTTAATTGTTGATATGCTCCCTGATAAGCATATTGAATTAAATATAGATGTTATTTCAAGTGATAATAGAAAAATAAGGATTAACTATTAGCTATTTATTTATGCATTTTTATAAAAGATTAATGTTTTTTTCATCTGGATTTGTTATTGGTCTATTAATCCTGTCTTTTTTTCTAATTGGTAAAAAAACTTCCTGCAGCTATCTACCTAATGATAGAGTTGTAAAAAACATTAATACAAAAAAAATAATTTACACTAAGCTCTCTGATACAATTACCTCATTAGATTCAATTTTAATAAAGAAAGTTATTTCTAATGGTAGGATTGATTTCTCTAAAAGTAAAACAAGATTAGACTCTTGTAATTATTATCATATTGAAAATAAAATAGATGGAAAAAAATATATGGTATTAGTAAATAATTGTGATGACTATGTGTTGGTAGATAAGTTTAGAGAATTGAATTAATTATTTGTCTCGAGTTTTCTTCTTTTTATTTCCTTCCTTATTAGTTTTAATTCTCTAGAAGTCTGACCAGAAACAGAGGTGTTTTCGTCTAATCTTCTAATTAAGTATGGAACAACTTCTTTAATTGGGCCATATGGCAAATATTTACTCACATTATATTTGTTTATAGCTAAATTAAAACTGATATGATCACTCATTCCATATAATTGGCTAAACCATACTCTTTTATCATTGTTTTTTATTCTATGCTTGTTCATTATTTCAGTGGCCAAAAGATTACTTCTTTCATTATGAGATCCAATAAATAGATTAAAATCATTGATATTACTAAAAATAAAACTCATGCACTTATTAAAGTTTTCATCTGTTTTTACCTTTGTCTCACAAATTGGAGATTTATAATTTTTAGATTTAGCTCTTATTCTCTCTTTTTCCATATAAGCCCCCCTGACTAATTTGATACCTATCTTTATATTTGATTTAGAAAGTCTTTTATGTAAGTCGGATAAATATTCAAAACGATCTACTTTATATGCTTGTATAGTGTTATATACAATGCATGATGAATTATTGTACTTAATCATTAGCTTTTCAATTAATTCATCTATTGATTTTTGAATCCAACTCTCTTCAGCATCTATTAAAATCGATATTCCACTTTTTGCAGCAGAATTACATATCTTATCATATCTTTGCTCAACTCTTTGCCATTCATCTTTTTCATTTTCATTTAAACTATCATTATTAGCCTTTTTTAGGTATAAATCAAATCTTCCAACAGCTGAAGGCTTAAATACTATAAAAGATGATAGAGAGTCTTTTTTACTTAAATCAATTAAATCTAATGTTTTGTTTAAAGTATGTTCATAATTACTTTCTGTATTAGACCCCTCAATAGAATAATTTAATATACATCTTATATTATTCTCCTTTAGCTTATTTATTACTTTAAAACATTCTTTTTCATTTTCTCCACCACAGAACTGTTCAAATATTGTTTGTTTAATTACCTTATCTATTGGGAAACGTATTTTTATTAACAAATTTAAAAAGTACTTCCCTATAAAGGTAAGTGATGGGTATGATAGTAATTTAAACAATAAATAAGCCCTTTTTAGCTCATAATTTGATTTATAGCTAAATGCTGTCTTTGTATCGTCAAAATGGCTTAAAACACTCATTATATCCATTTATTTACACAAATATATCTAGAAGAATAATGTATTTTAACTAAATTTTAGTTTTTTTTTAAGAAATCTGTAAAGGATCTATAATAACATTATATATAATATGATATAATAGTAATTATTCATAGAATACGATAAAAATTATAACAATATATTTACTGTCAATTGTAAACAAATATACCCTACAAAGTTATATCGATAAACATATTTTATATAAATTACTTTAAAATATTATAAATCAATTAGTTATAATTCATAACTTAAAGTAATTATTTTACTTTTTAGATAAATTTATTTGGTATATTATTTCTATTTGTTTACATTTGTAAACAGTAATGGATGTTTCAAAAAGAATATTAAAAGTAATAAATGAGAAAAAAATAAGTGCATCAAAATTTGCATCTACAATTGATGTAAAAAGATCAAACCTCTCACATATACTATCTAGAAGAAACAAGCCAAGCATTGATTTCTTTCATAAAATTAAAAAAGCTTACCCTGAAATTGATCTTAATTGGTTGATTACAGGTAAAAAGCTAAAAAAAGATAGTAATTTTGTTAAACCTGAAGTCAGCGATATAGATTCAGTAATAGTTTTTTTAAATGATGGATCCTATAAAAAATTTAAAGAATAAATCTCTTCTAACAGAGAATATATACATTTTTTCTATAGCAATAACCCTACTCCTATTTAGTTCTTGTAATTCTATAGAAAGAGATTGCTCTAAGTTTAGGGTAGGAAAATTTTTAGCTCAAACAGAGATTAACGACACCACGTACAGCTCTATTTTCACAAGAAATGGTAATATCCAGATTGAAAGCTTTAATAATTCAATAGATTCAAGCGCATATAGATGGATTAATGACTGTGAGCTAGTATTAAGGACGTTAAACCCTAAGTCTAAATCAGAACTAAAAAATATTCATATAAAAATACTTTATACAACAGACAGCTCATATACTTATGAATATTCTTTTGTTGGAGAAAAAAGAAAAGAGATAGGGCTGGCGTTAAAAATTGGTGATTAGAAAAGAGTTTTCTGGCCAACATCTTTATCTTCGACAATCTTTTCATCAAAAACCTCTATTTCATCTGCTGGCATTTCAACAGGCGGCTCGTATTTAATAGCCTCTAAAGTATTAATCTGTTTAATTTTCTCTGAACTAAGCTGGTTTCCTATAGCCTTTATCCCTTTTATCGAAATAAACTGCTCTAATTCAATTACTTGATTTGGCTTTTGAGTTTTATTTCTGATTTTATTAAAAACAACATCAATTACTGGCCTCCAATCTGTCGAAATTAACTCTAAAAATGAATCTTTATGCTCTGTAATAAATTTCTCATGCTTATTTTCATTTTCCACAAGAAAACGTTTAACAAAAAATCGTTGTTTTTTGCCGTCAAAGTACACTACTGAAAGTGGCTTTTTAGGCATCCATTTTTCTAAAACAATCATATCATCATTAAAATGAGCAGACATATCAGGGTCTATTATCTTTAAACTGCCATTTTGAAGCACAACTAATATCTTATCTTCACCCCTAAACTCCCCAAGCAAATCACCTCTAGCATCTACATTAAGTCTTTGTACAGTATCATCAAACCATATTTTTCTTGGCTTAAGCGTAGAAATACCCTTTTCTTTAAGTTCAATTCTCTTAACATTATGTTTAGTGATTTGATTACCTCTTGTCATTCTACCTTTAATCATATAATTTGAAAAATCAATATCCCACTTTAACTTCTTTAATTTTGGATTCTTCCTAAGGCTAATTGCAACCTTTTCTGCTTCACCATTTGGGTTTGCAGAAAAATACTTAACTACACCATCTTTTTTTGATCTAATTAGACTATAAGGTTTGTCTCTAGTTATTCCATACACAGGAAAACGTTTTAGATAACAATAACCTTTATCACCATCTCTATATATCATATTATAAATTGTCCTCTTGTCTTTCTTTTTAAACACCGCTACATGAATTATATTCTTATCGATAAATATTTTTGTGTCAACTTTTGTTATAATCATCCTTCCATTTTCAGTAAAAACTATAATATCATCAATATCACTACAATCACATACATATTCATCCTTTCTCATAGAAGTTCCGACAAAACCTTCGACCCTGTTAACATATAGCTTAGTATTTCTTATTACCACCTTCTTAGCATCAACGTCATCAAATATTCTAATTTCTGTTTTTCTTTCTCTGTTTTTAGAGTAGTCTTTTTTTAATCTCTGAAAATAAGCTATCGAATAGTTTATGATATCATCTAAATGGCTCTTAACTTTTTTAATTTGGACTTCTAAATTCAGTATTTTCTCATCAGCTTTATCTGTATCAAATTTTGAAATTCTTTTGATTTTAATTTCTGTCAGCCTTATTAAATCATCGTCTACAATTTCTCTTTTTAACTTTTTAGTATAAAGTTTTAAGCCTTGATCAATAGCAGATAAAACCCCCTCCCAGGTAGTTTTATCTTCAATATCTCTATATATTTTATTTTCTATAAAAATTCGTTCTAAAGAAGCATTATGCCACTGATCTTCAAGCTCTCCTAATTTAATTTTAAGTTCTTTTTTAAGTAATTCAACAGTATTATCAGTAGATGTCTTTAAAATGTCAGAAACTCCAAGAAAAACAGGCTTATTGTCTTGAATGATACAAGTAAGTGGTGATATAGACATTTCACAGTTAGTGAATGCATAAAGAGCATCAATTGTCTTATCAGGAGATATTCCATTTGGAATATATACTAATATCTCAACCTTAGATGCTGTATTATCATCTATTTTCTTAATCTTAATCTTTCCTTTGTCATTCGCTTTTAATATCGAATCAATTAATGAGGTTGTACTTGTTCCAAAAGGGATTTCGCTGATAAGAAGCGTTGTTTTATCCATTACAGAAATCTTGGCTCTAATTCTAACTTTCCCTCCTCTTTTTCCATCGTTATAGTTAGTAAAATCAGCTATACCTCCTGTTATAAAATCTGGCAATAAGGAAAACCTATTTTGTTTTAGACAACTAATAGAAGCTTCAACTAATTCTATAAAGTTGTGGGATAAAATCTTTGTAGAAAGACCAACTGCAATTCCCTCAGCCCCTTGTACTAAAAGTAGTGGAAATTTTACAGGTAAATTAATAGGTTCTTTTCTCCTTCCATCATAAGAGGCTTGCCAATTAGTAACCTTAGGATTAAAGACAATATCCAACGCAAATTTTGACAATCTTGCTTCTATATATCTTGATGCAGCTGCTCTATCTCCAGTTAATATATTCCCCCAATTCCCTTGAGTATCAATTAAAAGATCCTTTTGCCCAATTTGTACCATAGCATCCGCAATGCTAGCATCTCCATGTGGATGGTACTGCATAGTATGCCCGACAATATTAGCAACTTTATTATATCTTCCATCATCTAAATCCTTCATTGACTGCATTATCCTCCTTTGTACAGGCTTAAAACCGTCCTCAATTGAAGGAACAGCTCTCTCAAGGATTACGTATGAAGCATAGTCTAAAAACCAATCTTTATACATACCAGTAACCCTAGTAATTATATTTTCTTGACTATAATCTAAATCTAATTCATCCATTTTCAATACTAATCAACTATATCTAACTCAACTTTTAAATTGTCAATGATAAAAGACTGTCTGTCTGGAGTATTTTTACCCATATAGAATTGCAATAATTCATCTATAGACATATCATTATCAAGCATTACGGGATCTAATTTTATATTATCTCCTATAAAAAATTTAAATTCATCCGGCGATATCTCACCTAACCCCTTAAATCTAGTTATCTCAGGATTAGTTTTTAACTTATCCATTGCTTTTCTTTTTTCATCTTGAGAATAGCAATAGATAGTTTCTTTATTATTTCTTACCCTAAACAAAGGAGTTTGCAATATATATAAATGTCCTGTTTTGATTAAATCAGGAAAGAATTGTAAAAAAAATGTTATAAGCAACAGTCTTATATGCATTCCATCAACATCAGCATCTGTAGCAATAACAATATTATTGTATCTTAATTCTTCAATTGAATCTTCAATATTGAGTGCCGCCTGCAACAAATTAAATTCTTCATTTTCATAAACAATTTTTTTTGACATTCCGTAAGAATTTAAAGGCTTACCTCTTAAGCTAAAAACTGCCTGAGTATTTACATCTCTAGATTTTGTTATACTACCTGAAGCTGAATCTCCTTCCGTTATAAACAATGTTGTGTCTAATCTTTTTTCGTTTTTCAAATCCCCTAGATGGACACGACAGTCACGAAGCTTTTTGTTGTGTAAATTAGCTTTCTTTGCTCGATCTCGTGCTATTTTTCTTATTCCAGAAAGCTCTTTTCTTTCTTTTTCTGCTTGTAATATTTTCCTATGAATCTGTTCTGCAATCTCTGTATTCTTATGAAGATAATTGTCAAGTTCCTTTTTTAAAAAATCATTAATATATACCCTTACTGAAGGAAGCCCCCCTCCCATTTCGGAAGATCCTAATTTAGTTTTTGTTTGACTCTCAAAAACAGGCTCCATTACTTTAATAGAAATAGCTGACACAACTGATTTTCTAATATCTGAAGACTCATAATTCTTTCCAAAAAACTCTCTTATTGTCTTAACAAGGGCTTCTCTAAATGCACTTAAATGAGTTCCTCCTTGAGTAGTGTTTTGCCCGTTAACAAAAGCATGATATTCTTCGGTGTATTGTGATTTACTATGTGTTATGGCTGCTTCAATATCATTTCCTTTTAAATGTATTATTGGATAAAGCAATTCTGAATCATTAGTTCTTTCTGTTAAAAGATCCTTTAACCCATTCTCACTATAATATTTTTCTCCATTAAAAATTATAGTTAATCCTGGATTTAAATAAACATAATTTTTAAGCATTTTTGAAATGTATTCATTTCTATACTGAAAATTTTTAAAAATTGATTCGTCAGGTATAAAAGAGACTTTTGTGCCTCTTTTTCTGCCAGAAGGCTCAGCATCCTGATGATTGCCTAATTCTCCTTGATTAAATTCTGCAATAGCAGATTTTCCATCTCTATTAGACTCTACTTTAAAATAATCGGAAAGAGCATTTACAGCTTTTGTTCCTACACCATTTAATCCAACAGCTTTTTTAAATGCACGTGTGTCATATTTTCCTCCAGTATTCATTTTTGAAACAACATCTACAAGTTTTCCTAATGGAATACCCCTGCCATAATCCCTTACAATAACTTTAGATGACTGAACAGAAACCTCTATTGTCTTCCCAGCCCCCATTACAAACTCATCTATAGAGTTGTCAAGAACTTCCTTTAGTAGAATATAAATACCATCATCTGGAGAAGAGCCATCACCTAATTTTCCAATATACATTCCTGGACGCATTCTTATATGCTCCTTCCAATCAAGAGATCTTATGTTTTCTTCAGTATATTGATTTTTTACAGCCATCTGATAACTATTTGCTAATATAAGATATCAGTTGAAGAAAATTAATCAAGAAATTACAAAGTAATTAACAAATTATTTACAAGATTAGATTTAAGCTATTCCACACAATATTACTCAACAAAAGAATTGAATGATTTTTTATCATACATTAAACAAGAAATGCATTACATCGCCATCATTAACGACATAATCTTTTCCTTCTACACGCATCTTTCCAGCTTCCTTAACTTTAAGTTCTGATCCATAGCTAATGTAATCTGAATATGAAATTACTTCAGTCTTAATAAATCCTGTTTCAAAATCAGAATGAATAACTCCAGCTGCTTGTGAGGCTTTTGATCCAATTGGAATTGTCCATGCCCTAACTTCTTTTATTCCTGCAGTAAAATATGTCTGTAAACCTAACAAGCTATATGCAGATTTTATTAATTTATTTGAACCTGGCTCATCTAACCCTAAATCATTCAAAAACATTTTTCTTTCTTCATGTTCACTTAATTCATTTATTTCTGATTCTATTCCAGCTGCAAGGATAATTATCTCAGCAAATTCATCTTTAATAGATTTTTTGACTTCTTCTACATAATTATTGCCAGTTAATATAGACTCCTCATCAACATTGCAAACATAAAGAACAGGCTTATCTGTAAGCAATTGCAAAGGCTTAATGTATTTAACATAAGCGTCATTACTAAAATCCATTGATCTAATATTTTTTGAGTTTTCTAGATCTTGCACAATACTATTTAAAATAACCTCTTCTTTTTGTGATTCTTTATTTCCAGTTTTGGCAACTCTAGCAACTTTTTCTATTTTTTTTGTAACAACCTCTAAATCTTTTAGTTGTAATTCTATGTCAATAATTTCTTTATCCCTTACAGGATCTATTGATCCATCAACGTGAACAATATTATCATTGTCAAAACATCTTAGAACATGTATGATAGCATCTGTTTCACGAATATTTGCAAGGAATTTGTTTCCTAACCCCTCCCCTTTACTAGCTCCTTTAACTAAGCCTGCAATATCAACTATTTCAACTGTTGCAGGTATGACTTTTTCTGGCTTCACTAGATCATTTAATTTATCTAATCTATTATCAGGAACATTTATAACTCCTATATTTGGCTCAATTGTGCAAAAAGGAAAATTTGCACTTTGGGCTTTTGAATTTGATAAACAATTAAACAATGTTGATTTGCCTACATTTGGTAATCCTACAATACCTGATTTCATTGGAAATTTTTGAGTGGTGACTTAGATATGCATAAATTTTTGTTTCTCTAATAGTTCTAATTCATTTTCTTTATTATCTTCATCTGGAACACAACAATCAACAGGACAAACAGCAGCACATTGTGGCTCTTCATGAAAACCTTTACACTCCGTACATT
>JAAZXZ010000183.1 GCA_014239895.1 Flavobacteriaceae bacterium | reverse complement strand
TTTATCCAATGATGATTTAGACACTGTATTTAATGCAGGGGAAATTTTAGGGATAGGGCCACAACCTTTACGAATTATAATTCAACATCTTACTGAAATATATTGTGATTCAATTGGTATCGAATATATGTATATACGAAACCCAAGGATAATTGATTGGATTCAAAACAAATTAAACATCAATAACAATCATCCTAAACTTTCTGTTGATCAAAAGAAACAATTACTTGGCAAACTTGTAGAAGCAGTTTCATTTGAAAACTTTTTGCACACAAAATATGTAGGGCAAAAGAGATTTTCACTTGAGGGAGGTGAATCATTAATTCCTGCTTTAGATATTTTAATTGAAATTGCTGCAGATAAAGGAGTTAAAGAATTTGTTATGGGGATGGCTCATAGAGGAAGATTAAGTACTCTAGTGAATATTTTTGGAAAATCAGCTAAAAATATTTTTAGCGAGTTTGAAGGGAAGGATTATGAGGAGAAAATATTTGATGGAGATGTAAAATATCATTTAGGATGGACTAGTAATAGGGAAACAATAAAAGGAAAAAAAATCAATTTAAATATTGCTCCAAATCCATCTCATTTAGAAGCTGTTGGGTCAATAGTTAATGGAATTGTTAGATCAAAACAAGATTTACACTTTCCAGAAAATTTTGAAAAAGTACTTCCAATAATTGTCCATGGAGACGCTGCAATTGCTGGTCAGGGATTAGTTTATGAGTTAGTACAAATGGCTCAACTTGATGGATATCAAACAAACGGGACAATACACATTGTTGTAAATAATCAAATAGGGTTTACTACGAATTATTTAGACGGAAGGTCAAGCTCCTATTGTACAGATGTTGGAAAGGTAACTTTATCCCCAGTATTACATGTTAATGCAGATGATGTAGAATCTGTAGTTCATGCTATTTTGTTTGCCTTAGATTTTAGAATGGAGTTTAAGAAAGATGTCTTTATTGATTTACTTGGCTATAGAAAATATGGTCATAATGAAGGAGATGAGCCTAGATTTACTCAGCCAAAATTATATAAGATTATAGCTCAGCATCCTAACCCAAAAAAGATTTATGCTGACAAATTAATTAATGAAGGAGTAATTAATGAAAAATACGTTAATGAGTTAGAGAGCAACTATAAAAAATGGCTTGAAGATGAATTAAAAGACTCTAAGAAAGTTAAAAAAACTAAGATCACAGATTTTATGAATGATGAATGGGAATCATTCTCTAGAGCAAATAAAAAAGAAATGATGTTGCCAGTTAATACAACATATCCTAGAATTAAGCTTGAAAAAATTGTTGAAACTATTTCAACTTTACCAAATGATAAAAAGTTCATAAATAAAATTAAAAAATTAGTTTCTTCTAGGCTTGATATGTTTAATAATGATAAGCTAGATTGGTCAATGGCTGAACATTTAGCATATGGGAGTCTATTAGAAGAAGGATTTAATGTTAGAATATCAGGACAGGATGTTGAAAGAGGGACTTTTTCACATCGTCATTCTATCGTCAAGGTTGAGGAAAGTGAGGAGGAGATAATTTTACATAATAATATATCTGAAGGTCAAGGTACTTTTTCAATTTACAACTCTTTATTATCTGAATATGGTGTGTTAGGGTTTGAATACGGTTATGCAATGAGCAACCCAAATACTCTTACTATTTGGGAGGCACAGTTTGGAGATTTTGGTAATGTTGCGCAAATTATAATAGATCAATACATTTTTTCAGGTGAAGATAAATTAGAAATATCAAAAAGTGACAAAAGTATTTTAATTACTCCTTTCATGGATTATGAATGGAAAGGTTATAAAAGGGTTAAAGAAAAAACAATGTTAAATGAATTTGAAACAAGTGTTTCAAAGTCTAATTTAACTAAGATTGCTAATAAAATAACATCATTACCATCAGATCATAAATTTTTAAGAAAGATTGAAAAACTTATTATTGATAGAAAAAGAATGTTTTTCGAATCTAATAAATTAGATTGGGCTATGGGAGAATTATTGGCATATGGTTCATTATTAAAAGAAGGTTTTAATGTTAGAATTTCAGGTCAAGATGTAGAAAGAGGAACCTT
>JAAZXZ010000182.1 GCA_014239895.1 Flavobacteriaceae bacterium | reverse complement strand
TTAAAAATTACAGACAATGGAATAGGGATGTCTAAAAAAGTTCAGAATAAGATTTTTGAAAAATTTTATAGAGAACAAACAGGAGATTTACATAACATAAAGGGGCACGGTCTTGGATTAGCATATGTAAAAAAGATAATAGACTATCATAATGGAAAGATAGTCTTAGAAAGCGTATTAAATAAAGGAACAGTATTTTCAATAGAATTGTTTGCAAATAAATAATATATCATGAATGATAATAAGAGAATTTTGTTAGTAGAAGATGATCCAAATTTTGGTATTATTCTTCGAGATTTTTTAAAAATGAATGATTATGATGTTGTTCTAGCCAAAAACGGAATGGAGGGGTTTGAAAAATTTAAGAAACATGATTTTCATATATGCATACTTGATGTTATGATGCCTTATAAGGATGGATTTACTTTGGCTGGAGAGATAAAAGAAATTAACCAAGATATTCCAATAATTTTTTTAACAGCAAAATCTTTAAAAGAAGATGTATTAAAAGGTTATAAAATTGGTGCGGATGATTATCTCAAGAAACCTTTTGATAGTGATGTGTTATTGTATAAGATTAAGGCCATTCTAAAAAGAAATAAGCTAAGTGCAATATTAGATACAGATGAGCATGAATTTAAGTTTAGTTCTTTTGAATTTAATTCTAAACTAAGACACCTTAAGTTTAAGGATAACAAACATGTTAAATTATCTCCTAAAGAGAATATGTTATTAAAGATGTTACTACTACATAAAAATGATCTGATGCCTAGAGAATTGGCTTTAACAAGAATATGGAGGGATGATAATTATTTTACTTCAAGAAGTATGGATGTATATATTGCAAAACTAAGAAAACAGTTAGAGATAGATCCAAATGTTAAAATCAACAATATTCATGGTGAAGGTTTTAGGCTAGTTTCTGATTAGAGTATTGATATATGCTGTAATTTTTTCAAAATTATAGTCTGGAGTTATCCATTCTACATTATCAATTGATTTAAACCAAGTTAATTGTCTTTTAGCATATCTCCTTGTATTTTTTTTAATTTCATTTATACACTCATCTAAGGAGTATTTATCTTCTATATAATTAAAGACCTCTCTATAGCCAATTGTATTCAATGCGTTTAAACCTTTTAAGTTATGAAGTTCCTTTACTTCATTAATTAAACCGCTTTCAATCATATTATCAACACGAGTATTGATTTTATTGTACAATTCTGATCTCTCTTGATTTATTCCTAAGACTATTATATTAAAATCTCTTTTTTTCTTCTTCTTTTTCAAAAAACTCGAATATGATTTTCCTGTTGATATAGAGACTTCTAATGCCCTAATTAATCTTCTAGGATTATTGATGTCTATATCACTATATGACGCTGGATCTAATAGTTTTAATTCTTCTTGCAGTTTTTTTATTCCCTTTAATTCTAAATCTAAATAAAGTGAATTTCTAATCTCGTCGCTTATTCCCGGTATTTCATCTAATCCATATAAGACAGTATTTATATATAACCCAGAACCACCAACAAGAATAGCTGCATCATTTTTATTGAAGATTGACTTTATAGACTTTAAAGCATCTTTCTCATAGTCAGATATGTTATAATTATCATTAATACTTTTATTATTTATTAAATGATGTTTAATACTGTTAAGTTCAGAATTTGATGGTTTTGCAGTTCCAATATTCATCTCTTTATAAAATTGTCGAGAGTCTGCAGATACGATTTCAGTTTTAAAGTAATCAGCAAGCTTAATTGCTAAATTTGTTTTTCCTATTGCTGTAGGGCCTATAATGGTTATTAGATGTCTGTTCATTGATTATTTTGTTAATCTATCAATAACATTTGCTTTGTCCTTTTCTAAAAGCATTTTAAATAGTTTAAGGGTTGCCATAGCATCACCATCAGCCCTGTGTCTTTTCTTAATTTTTATACCAAGACTAGCTGATAATTTTCCTAAACTATATGAATCTTGTTCTGGCAGAAGTTCTTTAGACAATTCTATCGTACATAAAGTTTTTCTATTAAAGCTAACTCCTATGTTTGTAAATTCATTTCTTAATACTCTATAATCAAAATCTGCATTATGCGCTACCAATGTACAGTTGTTTGTTATATCTATAATTTTTTTTGATATATCTGTAAATTTTGGGGCATTTTTCAACATTTCTTTGTTAATTCCAGTAAGATTTTGGATAAAGGGTTGGATTTCTTTCACTGAATTAACTAAAGTATATATTTGATCAGAAAGCCTATTATTCTGAAATTTATAAATTGCTATCTCGGTAATTTTTTCTTCATTAAATTTACCTCCAGTAGTTTCTATATCAATTATTGCGTATATAATTTTATTTTTTAATTTCTTTCTCCGAAAATCAAACTTCCTACTCTAACCATGTTACTTCCATATTGAATAGCTAATTTATGATCATTACTCATGCCCATTGACAGGACTGTTATATTGGGATAAGTAATCCTTAGGTCATCAAAAAGATTATTTAAATAACTGAATTCATTTTTTAAAATTTCTTCATTATTTGTAAAACTAGCCATACCCATTAACCCTATGATTGAAATATTCTTTAGGATTTTGAATTCCTCTGATTCTAGCATTGGTTTTACTTGATCTATAGATAAGCCAAACTTTGTTTCTTCAGAAGCAATTTTAATCTGTAATAAGCAATCGATAGTTACATTATATTTTTTGGCTTGACGATTAATCTCTTTTAAAAGTTTAAAATTGTCAACACTATGTATAAGCTTAATAAAACTGGCGATATATTTTACTTTGTTTTTTTGTAAATGACCTACCATATGCCATTCTATATCTTTTGGCAATGAGTTATACTTACTTACAAGTTCTTGAACTTTATTTTCACCAAAAATCTTTTGCCCAGCCTCATATGCTTCCATTATTTCCTCATTAGATTTTGTTTTAGAAACAGCGACTAATTTTACAGACTTGCCAATAGAATAATATAAATTATTTAAATTCTCACTTATATTCATTTATCTTAATATTGAAATTGTTTGGAAACTAACCCAGCTTTTTTGCTTTCAGAATAATCATAAAAACCTTCACCAGATTTTATACCTAATTTTCCTGATTTAACCATATTTACTAATAATTCAGATGGAGCATATTTTGAATTCTTAAATCCTTCATGCATTACTTCAAGTATTGAAAGACATACATCTAAACCAATAAAATCTGCTAATTGTAGAGGACCCATGGGGTGACCCATTCCAATTTTCATAATACTATCTATATTTTTTACTTTAGCTACTCCCTTATTTAATGCTTCAATTGCTTCATTTATCATTGGTAATAGAATTCTATTTGCTATAAACCCAGGATAGTCATTTACCTCAATTGCAATTTTCTTGATTGTTTCGGAGAGCTCTATTATAGTTTTTGTAGTCTCATCACTTGTTTTACGTCCTCTTATTACTTCAACTAATTTCATAATAGGCACAGGATTCATAAAATGCATTCCAATAACCTTATCTTCTCTTTTTGTAGAAGCTGCTATTTCTGTTATTGAGATAGATGAAGTGTTTGTAGCTAGGATAGTTTCAGAAGAGCATATTTCATCTAACTGTGTAAATATTTTCATCTTGACTTTTATATTTTCTGTAACAGCTTCAATAACAAGATCAGATGATTTTGCATTATTTATATCAGTTGAGGTAGAAATATTATCTAGTGTTGCTGTTTTTTGATCAGAACTAATAATATCTCTTTTGATCATCCTGTCAAGATTAGTTGTAATACGATTTATAGCATTTGTTAGTGAGTTAGAATTCAGATCAATAAGATTAACATGGTAATTATTCATGGCAAAAACCTGAGCAATTCCATTACCCATAGTCCCCGCACCAATAATTGAAATTTTTTTCATAAGTTATTTATTAAATGCATCTATTATTTCTAGTGCAACTTTTAATGCTTTATATCCATCTTCTAACGAGACCTTAGGGGTTATATCTTTTTCAATTGAATCAGCTAAGCTTTCTAATTCCTCAAGAATAGCATTAGAATTATTAATTTTACTTTTATCAATTGTTATCTGTTTTTTAATTCCTTCAGCATTTTCTAATACTAATCCATTAGCAGATCCTTCATTAGAAAAATCTTTCATAATAACAACTTCACAATCTTTTTTAAAGAAATCAATTGAGATATAGTTTTCTTTTTGGAAAATTCTAATTTTCCTCATGTTTTTTAAAGAAATTCTACTTGCAGTTAAGTTAGCTACACATCCATTTACAAATTCTATCCTAGCATTGGCAATATCAGGAGATTTGCTAATAATTGATATTCCACTTGATGAAATATTCTTAATATCAGATTTAACTATGTCAAGAATTATATCAATATCATGAATCATTAAATCAAGAATTACTGGAATGTCTGTGCCTCGTGGGTTAAATTCTGCTAACCTATGAGTTTCTATAAACATTGGGGTATTAATTTTATCTTTTACATGTAAGTATGCAGGATTAAACCTTTCAACATGTCCGACTTGTCCTTTAACACTGTTTTCTTTAGCAAGACTTATGATCTGTTTTGCTTCTTTTAGATTTCCAGTTATAGGCTTTTCAATGAATATGTGTTTTTTATTTGTTAATGCAATGGATGCATAATGAAAGTGTGATGGGGTAGGAGTAACTATGTCAACAACATCAACTTCATCTAATAACAATTCAAATGAGTCAAAACATCTACATGAGAGTTCGTTTGAAACTTTTTTAGAATTAGAACTATCATTGTCATAAAAACCTATTAAGTTGTATCTTTTTGATTCCTTAAGAAGTTTTATATGAATTTTGCCAAGATGTCCAGCACCAATTACTCCAATTTTTAACATAGATAGTTTTTGCAAATTTAATATTTTTAAGATCAAATAATAGTTATAAATTTATTGATATTTAGAAATTTATGATATATCTACTATAATTGAATGATTCTTTCAAACATAAAGGCTTAAGAAAAAAATTAATCCAAACAATCAAATCTAAAGGGATTAATAATACAAATGTGCTTTCAGCTATTGGCAAGGTTCCAAGACATTTGTTTATGGATTCTGGATTTATTGATCATGCCTATCAGGATAAAGCGTTTCCTATAGGTGCTGATCAAACTATATCTCAACCCTTTACAGTTGCGTTTCAAACTCAACTTCTTGAAGTAAATAAAGGTGATAAAGTATTAGAAGTTGGTACAGGAAGTGGCTATCAAGCAGCAGTTTTATGTGAACTTGGCGCTAATGTTTATTCTATTGAAAGACAAGGAGAACTTTATAAGAAAGCAGTTAATTTTTTGCCAAGCATTAACTATTATCCCAAAAAGATTATATATGGAGACGGATATAAAGGCCTTGAAGAAGAAGCTCCATTTGATTCAATTATTGTGACAGCAGGAGCACCATTTGTTCCTAAAACTCTATTAAATCAACTTAAAATTGGAGGAAGATTAGTTATTCCAGTTGGAGAAAATA
>JAAZXZ010000180.1 GCA_014239895.1 Flavobacteriaceae bacterium | reverse complement strand
ATTAGTATTAGGATGTACACATTATCACTTTCTCATTCCAATTATTAGAGAAATAATGTCTGAAAAAATAACAATTCAAGACCCTAATAAAGCCATTGCAAAACAAATAAAAAAAATATTAAAAAGCGAAAATCTTGAAAATACCTTAAAAAGTAATTGTAAAAATAAAGTATATGCAAATGGGAATACTGAAATAATTAATAATATTATTAATTCAAATGGAGAAGTTAATTCCTTAGACTTCTAAATTATTTTATCCAAGGACAATTACAATCATATTGTTCTTTTCTACAGCCAAAATTAAATCCTAATGTAAGTTGATGATATCCACCATTGTCGAAGACTACGGAATTTGACTGATATGAGTAATTATAGGCAAATACAAAACCATCAAATTCAAGGCCTAATAAAGGAGTTATATATTCTAATTTTTGCGTTTGAACTTGATCATCAGAATTTAAATATTCTGCACCATCAAAACTTCTTCTATATGATAATCCAGCCCAAATTCTTCCAAAATCTGTTTCTTTATACACTTTAAAATTTGTATCCAAGAATGTCTCTTGCGTCGCATCCTTATAAGCAAACATAACTGATGGCTCAAAATTCCATTCTTCTGAAGCGTCACTAAATAAATACCCAGTAGAAAATAAATATGTTCTTAAATTATTATAACTCAGCCCTTGTTCATTAAAATTTATACCATCATTATTAAGTAAATTTTTAATAGAAGCGTGTGCATAAAATTCTAAATATTGGTATGAGAATCCAAAATCAATATTAAAATCTGTTGCACTTTGTTCTACTCCAGCAATAATTGGATCAAATCCTCCAGCTAAAAAGGAAGTTTCATCAAGCTTGTATTGAATCATTCCGGCACTAATCCCAAATGAAAGCATATCTAAATCTAATTCGCTTCTTGAAAATAAAATATGATGTGCGTATGTTAGATAAGCTCCCGTTTGTGAATGATATCCATTCATGTCATTAAAAACAATTGCTCCAATAGCAGATCTAGAATCTCCAATTCTTGTATTTACACTAATAGTCTGCAATTGAGGAGCTTTTTCATGATCAAACCATTGTTGTCTTCCTGTAACTCTTACCTTTCCACAATTGGAAACTCCTGCCATAGAAGGATATAATAAATAATAGTTGTCAGTCAAATAATCGGAATATATAGGCAATCCTTCCTGTGCATTAGCTGATAGAAAGGTTAGGCAAAATAAAGAGAAATATAATATATTCTTTCTAAAATCCATAAAACAAATTATTGACAAAAATCATATCCAATATTAAAAAAATAGTCAGATTGTAATTTTGGTCGATCAAATATATAAATTTTATAAGACATTATACCTAGTAATTGATTTTATGTATACGGTATATTTTATTACTTTTGTCAAAAATTTAGTATGAGCAAGTACAAAGTTTCTATCTGTAAAACAAAAAATAAATTTATAGTAAAATTTGAAATAAATGAATTTATTACAAATCATCAAAATTATGAGTTCAATAATATTGATGAAGCTACTAACTCTCCACTGGCTAAGGAGTTATTTTATTACCCATTTGTTAAAAAAATATATGTTACCTCCAATTTTATTGCAATAGAAAGATTTAATGTTGTTGAATGGGAAGATGTTCAAGATGAGGTTGCTAAAAAAATTGAAAATTACCTCAATCAAGGAAATACTATTATTTCAGAAAATAGCAGTGATAAGAAAATCCCTATAAGCATCTATTCAGAAAGCACTCCAAACCCTGCAGCACTAAAGTTCGTAGCAAACAAAAAACTTGTTGATTTTCAAATAGAATTTAATTCTATTGATGAATGCGAAAACTCACCCCTAGCATTAAGACTTTTTAATTTTCCTTTTGTTAAAAGTGTTTTTATTGATAAAAATTTTATTTCAATAACAAAATATGACACCTCTTCTTGGGATGATATTACATTAACAATAAGAAATTTTATTAAAGAATATCTAGAAAGAGATAACAAAATTTTAACTGATGATTATCAAAAGGTAGAGGTAATTGATCCAGACAGCTTAGATGAAACATCAAAGGAAATAGTCTCTATACTAGATGAATATATTAAACCGTCCGTTGCAGCCGATGGAGGCAATATCATGTTTAAATCATATGATAAAGCGAATAAATCTGTTAGTGTAATTCTTCAAGGAGCCTGTAGTGGATGCCCTTCATCAACTATTACATTAAAAAATGGAATTGAAAATATTCTTAAAAAAATGCTAAATGGAAAAGTAGAAGTTGTTGAAGCAATTAATGAATAATAATTTCATTTTGTACTTTTGATTATATGAAAAAAGTTATTTCCTTTTTTTTATTGTTAATCATTATGATTAACTCCTGTAGTGAAAAAACTTCTAAAATGAGTAATAATTTAATTAACGAAACTAGTCCATACCTGCTTCAGCATGCTTATAATCCTGTTGACTGGAATCCTTGGAATAAACAATATTTAGAAAAAGCTAAAAAAGAAAACAAGTTAGTAATTATAAGTATTGGCTATTCTTCTTGTCATTGGTGTCATGTAATGGAAAAAGAAAGTTTTGAAGATTCTCTTGTTGCTAGCATAATGAATGAAAAATATATTTCAATTAAAGTTGATAGAGAAGAGCGCCCTGATGTTGATCAAGTATATATGAATGCTGTTCAATTAATGACAGGAAGTGGAGGGTGGCCATTAAATGTTGTCACACTACCAGATGGTCGGCCTATATGGGGGGGAACATATTTCCCAAAAGATCAGTGGATTAATGCTTTAACACAAATTTCTGATCTATATAATAAAGAGCCTGAGAGGTTTATTAACTATGCAGATACATTAGAAAAAGGTATAAAATCATTAGATATAATTACAACAAATGATAATCAAGAATTATCATCCATAGACATAGATAAACATATTGGCAGCCTTGTCAATAAAATTGATAAAAAGAATGGGGGATTCTCTGGAGCTCCAAAATTTATGATGCCAAATAATATTCATTTCTTGCTAAGAAGTGCATACCAAAATAATGATAAAGAAACATTAAAACTAGTTAATCTTACCCTAGAAAAAATGGCATATGGTGGAGTCTATGATCAAATTGGAGGTGGATTTTCAAGATACTCAACAGATGAAAAATGGCATATTCCACATTTTGAAAAAATGCTTTATGATAATGCTCAACTCATTAGCCTATATTCAGATGCATATTTGATTACAAATAATGAATTATATAAAAATGTAGTATATGAAACTATAAATTTTGTATTGAAAGAATTGACAAATTCTAATGGAGGTTTCTATTCATCCATTGATGCTGACAGCAAATCATTAGATGGTAAAGAAAATGAAGGAGCTTATTATGTTTGGAAAGAAGATGAGCTAAAAAAATTACTTAAAGATGAATTTATAGTTTTTTCTGACTATTATAATATTAATAAATATGGATATTGGGAAGATGATAATTATGTCTTGATTAAAAATAAATCTGATGCAGCATTTGCAAAAGCACATAATTTATCAAAAGAAGAAGTGAGTAAAAAAATAGATGCTTGGAAAAAAATACTGATTAAAGCAAGAGATAAAAGATCTAGGCCTAATATTGACGATAAAATATTAACCTCATGGAATGGATTAATGATTGACGCATTTATTGATGCCTATCGAGTTTTTAAAGACAAAGATTTTCTTGATGTAGCAAGTTCTAGTGCTGAATTTATATTAAAAAATATGAAAAAGAGTGATGGAGGATTGTACCATAGTCATAAGGATGGGAAAAGTAAAATTAATGGGTATTTAGAAGATTACGCTACTACGATTCAGGCCTTTCTAAACTTATATGAAAATACTTTAGATGAGAAATGGCTAAACACATCAAATGATCTAATAAAGTATACATATAAAAACTTTTTCAATGCTGAAACTAATATGTTTTATTTTACTTCAAAATTAGATGATAAGCTAATCTCAAGAACTGTTGAATTTAGAGACAATGTAATTCCTTCGAGCAATTCAATAATGGCAAATAACTTATTTAAATTATCTCACTATTTTGATAACAATATATATTTAAGTTCATCACAGCAAATGGTAAATAACATTAAGGATCAAATAGCATTGTATCCTAGTGGATTTTCAAATTGGATGAATTTAATTTTAAATATCAACAAGAATTTTTATGAAATTGCAGTTGTTGGAAATACAGCTATTGAAAAGATTAAAGAATTAAATGAAAATTACCTTCCAAACAAAATTATTATAGGATCTCTAGAAAGCAACCCTCTTCCTTTACTTAAAAACAGATTTGTTGAGGGAGAAACCTATATATATGTTTGTGTTAATAAAGCTTGCAAAATGCCTGTAAAAACAGTAAAAGAGGCTTTAAAACTTATTGAGTAGCATTCCACTTAGTGCCTATAAAATCCTTTAAATAAAACGGCTCAAAATTATTTAAATCTTCAAACTGATTATCATTAAATTTTTTAAATGATAATACTCCCATTTGTCTTGATGAAGGCAACATATCATCAACAAATCTTGCATTTTTGTGAGTAATTATTTCCTTAATTTTTTTGTTCGCATTTCCAATAAAATATACCTCATCTACACTAAGGTATTTATTAAAAGAATCCTCTGTTAATATTTCTGCCTTAGTATCTCTTATTCTGTCATTCTTATTATTAAAAACTGCAGAATATACTTCCATTCTTCTAGCATCCAAACAAGCTATTACAATCCCTTTATTGAATACATTTTGAGACAATATTTCTAATGTTTCAATTGATATTAATGAAATATCTAAAGCAAAACACAAACCTTTAGCTGAGGCTACACCTATTCTTAATCCCGTATATGATCCAGGACCTTTACTAACTGATATTGCTGATAAATCTTTAGGACTTATTTTTGAATTCTTTAAAACAGAATCAATAAAAACATGTAAAGATTTTGAATGAGAATAATCCTGTGTATTTTCTTCAATACAATCCATTAGCTCTAAATCATTGAAAAGTGAAACAGAACAATTTGTTGTTGAAGTTTCTATGTTTAATATGTAGGCCAACTAATATATTATTTTACCCGTGTAATAATCCAAAACCTTTGTTTTAAATATAAAATCATACTTTGAATTAATAAGGGATGACTTAGCATTTAATAATCTAATTCTCGCCTGCTCAAGGTCAAAAGAATTTAATGCTCCTAAATCATATCGTTCTTTTGAATTATCAAAAGCCAATGTTTGAGCCTCTAAAGATTTTTGTGATGCTTGGTAAGACTTTAAAGCTGCTTTTGCGTCAGTATATGATCTTTGAATACTAGATTTTAAATTCAATTTAGCCTGTTCAAGGGCTAAATTACTCGTGTTCTCAAGAATTTTTGATTTAGTTACTCCAGCTTTTGTCTGGTTCCTATTAAAAATTGGAATAGAAATATTCATATTAACTGAATGGCCTTTATTTTCATCTATTTGATCGATAAATGGATCATCATCTGTTAGATTAGAAAAATTTGCTGCTGCATTAAATCCATATCCAAGTGAAATATTAGGCAAGTAAGCACTTTTAGAAATTTTAGTACTTAATTTTGCGATTTCTATATCATGTTCTGCAGCCTTTATTTCATTTCTATTTTCTAATGCATAATTAAGAATTGGTCTAATGTCCCTATACATTATATTTTCAGATGGAACATCAATTTCAATTACTGCTACATCAAATCCTTCATAAGGAATTTGAAGCAACTGCGATAAATTTAATAATGCCAACTCATGATTATTCTCAGCAATTGTTAAATTCTGACTGTCCAAGCTCAGTGTAGCTTGTGTGTCAATCAAAGTTGATGCCGGTTGTACTCCCGATTCAACAAGGGCCTGAACTTGTTTTATTTGAAAGGCTGAAAATTCATATTGGGATCTAGCTAATTCTAGATTTTCCTTATTAAATAAAACATTTAAATAAACATTTGCAACATTTAAAGAAATATCATCTCTTAATTTACCTAACTCATATTTATTTTTTTCAAGAGTTAATTTACTTTGATTCAAAATATTTACGTTTCTGAATCCATTAAAAACAGTCTGTGAAAGACCTATTCCTAAGCTTGATGAATAAAATTCTCTATCAGCAAATTCTCCAGGATATAATTCAACTTTCCCTATACTCATAGAGCCAGAAATATTAGAACTAATTCCAGGCATAAAATTACCCTTTGCACTAATTACATCCTGTTCATTTGATAAAATACCGTTTCTTGCTTGAAGGATTGAAATATTATTTTCTAAAGCATAATTAACACACTCTTCAAGTGTCCAAACTTTTTCATTACTAAAAATTGATTGT
>JAAZXZ010000110.1 GCA_014239895.1 Flavobacteriaceae bacterium | reverse complement strand
TGATAATGGCTGGGAAGAGTTAGGACCATATTATATAGAACAAGTAACAGGACATTATGCGGTCGGCTTGGGAAGAGTTGAATCATTTTATGCAGACCCTAATGATTCTAATAGAATATATTTAGGATCAAGAAGTGGTGGGTTTTGGAAGACAATAGATGGTGGGAATACCTGGGTTAATACAACAGATTTTTTATTTGCAGCAGGGGTTAATACAATTGCAGTTTCACCCAATAATCCAAATCATGTCCTTATAAATGTTAGAAATTCTAATAATGGTGTAACACATGGAATTCACCAGTCTACTGATGGTGGAGATACATGGAATATAACAAATTTTAATCCAGATAATCTTGGCTGGGGAGGTTTAGGAACATATAATAGTATTTACAAGATTGCATATCATCCTACTATACCAGACTTAGTATTTATTGGCTCATCAGAAGGTTTATTTCGTTCTACAGATAATTTAAATTCTTGGACAAATTCAGCTACAGGAAATTCATGGGAATATTACGATTTTAATGAAATTCATTTCCATCCAACTGATGAAAATATTGTTTATACAGCAGCTTATGATGATGATTCAAAAATATATGTATCAAATGATGGTGGTCTGACTTTTAGTTCTTCTAATATTATTTCTGGGAATTATAGTAATATTAAATTGTCAGTATCAGCTGCCTGTTCTAATTGTGTTTATGTAGGTAGTAGTAATGGTGTATGGAAGTCAACAGATAATGGCCAAAATTTTACTCTTATATCCAATCCTGGAATTTCTAATTATGGTGCATTTGCTGTTAGTGATATTGATACCAATTATATGCTATTTGGAGATATTGATACTCATAGAAGTACTGATGGCGGTGTCACTTTCAATCAAGCTACATATTGGGCTACAGGAAATGCTAATTACAATAATACAGGGACATATGTACACGCAGATATTAGAGGCTCTCGTTCTGAAAATGGAGTATTTTGGGTTAATACTGATGGTTTTTTATGTAAAAGTTTAGATAACGGTGTTACATGGGAGATTTATGAAGGTCAATCTATTCGTGAGAATTATTGTCTTGGTGTAAGCCAATCCAATCATGAAAGAACAATATCAGGCTCTCAAGATAATGGTACAAGCATAAAAACTGAAAACTCTTGGGTTGAATTTTATGGTGCTGATGGTATGGAGGGAATTATACATCCTTTGAATGATGACTGGATGATTGGAAGTTTTCAGTTTGGTGGAAAAAGAAGAACTAAAGATGGCGGAATTACTCAGGATGGAATTAACCCAAGCGGCCTTGATGGATATTGGATAGCTCCACTATTATATGATCCTAATAACCAAATGAAAATTTTTGCTATGGATGATATAGTATATAGTAGTGATGATTTTGGTTCAACATGGACAGAACTAGGAACACCAAATTTTTCTGGCAATATATCAAAGGCAGCAATTGCTGAAAATAACTCAAATATCCTAGTTGTTTCTAATTATCAGGCAATTGAAAAATCTATTAATGGTGGATATACCTACACTAATATTAAAGGTTCTCTTCCAAATCAATTCATTACGGATATTGCTTTTGATCCTAATGATGATAATGTGATTGTTGTTACTTATGGAAATTACAACTATGACAATAATAAAGTATTTATTACAACAGATCAAGGGGGATCATGGCAGAATATAACTCATAATTTAGGTAATATACCTGTAAGATCTGTAGTAATTGACCATACAGATGCTTCAACAATATATCTTGGCACTGAAATCGGGGTTTACAAAAAGGCTATGTCAGAAAATTCTTGGTCCTTATATAATCAAGATTTACCTAATATGGCAGTGCTTGAATTAGAAATAATGTATGGATCAAATACGCTTCGTGCAGCCACTTGGGGAAGAGGATTATGGGAATTCACTTTAGATGGTAGACAAAGTTTCCCATCAATATTAACTACAAGAATTTCTAATCAACCTACAGCTACTCAGCCAAAAGTTGGTATAGATCAATACGTAACATCAACTATTTCTTACGATGGAGTAATAGCAAATGCTTACATTCAATGGTCATCTGACATATCGAGTGTAGTAAATACTATTCCAATGACAAATACTTCTGGAAATATATGGGTTACTGATTCCTCAATACCAAATCAAGATGAAGGAACAAAAGTTTATTTTAAAGTATTTGCAGAAGGTGAAAATAATGATATTACGGAAACTTACAGATATATGTATGAAGTTAAAGCTAATATTCTTTGTACACCATCCATGGATTGTTCCTATAATGATGGATTCCAGTTAGTTCAATTAGGTGATATCTATAATCCTTCAGGATGTGAAGGTTATGGAGATTTCATGGATTTGTCAACTGATTTGGAGCAAGGTTCAAATAATCAGATGACCCTTACAACAGGATATGGTAATCAGTATGTAAAAGTTTGGATAGATTTTAATGATGATTTAGATTTTAGCTCAGATGAGGTTGTTATAGATAATTATGAAATTGCAGATGGTGAAGATAATGCCAATGCACCTTATACTGAAACAATTGATTTCGTAATTCCTGAAAATGCAGCTTTAGGAGAGCATATTTTAAGAGCTAAATCCAACTGGAGCGTTGATGTTCCTACGGATGCATGTACTGAAACACAATATGGTGAAACAGAAGATTATATGGTAAATATTGTTGAATCGTCCTTAGGATTGATTGAAAATAATTTTGAGTATAAACCTCTAGTATATCCAAATCCTACTGTTGGAGATTTCTCAATTGATTTAGGGACTATTTATAATAATGTAAAAATAACATTAACCGATATAAATGGAAGAATAATCCAATTCAGGAATACTCTAAATGGAAGATTCTTTGACTTAGAAATAGATAGTTCATCAGGCATGTATCTTTTAACAGTTGAATCTGGAAAAAACAGAGCTGTAATTAAAATTATTAAGAATTAGATACTATAATTACCTCTAATTTTAAGTGCAGCAGCAATTATATCTACTCTAGAAATTATTCCTAAAATTCTATTTGACTCCATTACTGGAAATCTTTTTCTTTTTAATCTTAAGAATTTTTCAGCGGCATCAAAAATTGTTTCATTAGGTAAAATATAATCTACATTTTTTGTCATGTACTTTGAAACAGTAGTCCTTGACATTGGCATATTGAAATATTTACTATCAATAATTTGCTTCATTATATCTGTTTCTGATATAATGCCAATTAATTTTCCAGACTTACTTATTACAGGAGCCCCGGATATCTTTTTTTCTAGTAAAACTCTTTTTACTTCAAATATAGAGTCTGATTTATGGAATGAAATTATTTCTTTAGACATATAATCTTTAACTAGAATATTTTCTAAAGATTTTCTAACTATTTTTTTAGATGGACTCTTAAAGTTAATCACTGGCATAAATATAAAATACAAAAAAAAATTGAATTTATTTCTTAAATTGTTGATTATCAGTATTTAACAACAAGAAATAATACGATTTTATATTCGTAATATTCAATTTTTTAACTATTCAATAAAAAATATATTTTTTTCAAAAAAAAACCTATATTTATCATCCTTAATTAATAAAAACAAATCAGTTATGAAAAAAATTTTATTTCTTTTAATTGCAGTTTTTACACTTTCGTGTAATCAAACTGATCAAAAAAAGTCTGAGGAAGCATCTTCTCATGAAAACATGATGGTTCTTCTAGTAAATTACGAATTACAGGACATGAGTCTTGAAGATCATGCAAAGCTTGGATCTGATGTTTCTCCGAATTTTAAACCAGAGAATGTTGATGGTCTTATTGGAAAGACTTTTATTGGAAATGTAGATGCTGGGGTTTTTGGTGGAGTTTACTATTTTAAAAGTAAAGAATCTGTTGATACATATTTAGATTCTGAGTTATGGAAAGGGGTTGTTGCTCATCCAAACTTAGTTAATTTCGCAACAGAAGTTTATGGAGTAGCTCCAATTTCTGAAGTTTCAAATGGTCTTGCATGTTGCCGTAAAACATCCGATAATCCATCAGATGCTGAAGGCATGATGGTTCTTGTAGTGAATTACGAATTACAAGACATGAGTCTTGAAGACCATGCAAAGCTTGGATCTGATGTTTCTCCGAATTTTAAACCAGAGAATGTTGATGGTCTTATTGGAAAGACTTTTATTGGAAATGTAGATGCTGGGGTTTTTGGTGGAGTTTACTATTTTAAAAGTAAGGAATCTGTTGATACATATCTAGATTCTGAGTTATGGAAAGGGGTTGTTGCTCATCCAAACTTAGTTAATTTCACAACAGAAGTTTACGGAGTAGCTCCAATTACGGTATCTAATGGAATTCCTGTTCTATAAATTACATCTAAAATTTTGATAAAAAGCCTGCAATTGCAGGCTTTTTTATAAAATAAAAAGAAATGAAACTAGTTAAAAGAATTTCAATTTACATTATGTGCTTTTTTTATGTAAGAATTGGAATTGATCATTTTGTTAATCCAGAGTATTATTTAAATATAGTTCCTCCATATCTGAAATTTCAATATGAATTAGTGCTTATTAGTGGGTTTTTTGAAATTTTATTTGGAATAGGATTATTAACTAAATATCGAAAATATTCTGCTATAGGGTTGATTCTTCTGTTAATTGCAGTTTTTCCAGCTAATATATTTTTAATAGAGAATGAGCAAGCACAGATTGCATTAAATATTGATAAAAATATAGCTATTATTAGGGCCCCATTTCAGCTACTTTTTATTGCAATTGCATATTGGCATAGTAGGTAGAATAATACAAAAAATCTCTACTGATTTTACTTCCCTGAAAAAAAAACAGCAATTTAGTTGCTTAATTAGTCATAAAAAATTATATTTGCGCTCATTTTAAAAGCAATAAAAAAACTATACTATGGCAAAGGAAAATTTTGATCGTTCGAAACCGCACCTAAATATAGGTACAATTGGACACGTAGATCACGGAAAAACTACACTTACTGCTGCTATTACTACTGTATTAGCAAAAGCTGGTTTATCAGAGAAAAGAGACTTTGATACAATTGATAATGCCCCTGAAGAGAAAGAAAGAGGTATTACAATTAACACAGCTCACGTTGAGTATTCGACAGAAAGCCGTCATTATGCACACGTTGATTGTCCTGGTCACGCTGACTATGTAAAGAATATGGTTACTGGTGCTGCCCAAATGGATGGAGCTATTCTTGTTGTTGCTGCAACAGATGGCCCAATGCCACAAACACGTGAGCACATCCTTTTAGGTCGTCAGGTTGGTATTCCTAGAATTGTTGTATTTATGAATAAAGTTGATATGGTTGATGACGAAGAGTTATTAGAACTAGTTGAAATGGAAATTCGTGAATTATTAACATTCTATGAATATGATGGAGATAATACTCCTGTTATAGCTGGGTCTGCATTAGGAGCTCTAAATGGTGAGCAAAAATGGGTTGATTCACTTATGGAATTAATGAAAAATGTTGATACATGGATTGAATTACCTAAGCGTGATGTTGAGAAGCCTTTCTTAATGCCTATTGAGGATGTTTTCTCAATTACAGGTAGAGGTACTGTAGCAACCGGTAGAATTGAAACAGGTGTTGCAAATACTAGTGATTCAGTTGATATCATTGGTATGGGAGCAGAGAAATTAACTTCTACTGTTACTGGTGTTGAGATGTTTAGAAAGATATTAGATAGAGGTGAAGCTGGTGATAATGTTGGTATTTTGTTAAGAGGTATTGAAAAAACTGATATTAGAAGAGGAATGGTGATTTGTAAGCAAGGATCTGTTACTCCACATAAGAAATTTAAGGCGGAAGTTTATATTTTAAAGAAAGAAGAAGGAGGAAGACATACTCCATTTCATAACAACTACAGGCCTCAGTTTTATGTCAGAACAACTGATGTTACAGGAACAATTGAATTACCATCTGGTGTTGAGATGGTTATGCCCGGAGATAATTTAACAATTAATGTTGAATTAATTGAGTCAATTGCAATGAGTGTTGGATTACGTTTTGCTATTCGTGAAGGTGGTAGAACAGTTGGTGCTGGACAGGTAACTGAGATCGTAGAATAATAAAATCCATAAATATTTAATGTTAAGGTATTTTGTTTTACTAACGAAATACCTTGACTTATGTTTACGGGTTTAGCTCAGTTGGTAGAGCACTGGTCTCCAAAACCAGGTGTCGGGAGTTCGAGTCTCTCAACCCGTGCAAGAAGAAATAATATGTTAGGAATTTTAAAATATTTTAAAGAATCATACGGAGAACTAAAAAATCATGTTAGTTGGCCAAGCTTTAATGAAGGTTTAGAACTAACAGTATTAGTTGGAGTGTTTTCAATAATTTTTTCTTTGATTATATGGGCATTGGATAGTGTTTTTAGCAGAATTATTAAAGAATATTTTAATTTGATAAATTAATATCAATGGCAGAGAACAATTCAGAAAATAAGTGGTATGTTGTTAGAGCTGTTAGTGGCCAAGAAAACAAGATTAAAGCCTATATTGAAAATGAAATTTCTAGATTAGGCATGGATAGTTTTGTAGAAGAAATTCTTGTTCCACAAGAAAAAGTTGTTCAAATAAGAAAAGGAAAGAAGGTTACAAAAGATAAAACATACTTTCCTGGTTATATCATGATTAAAGCTAATCTGTCTGGAGAAATTCCACATATAATCAAATCTATAACGAATGTTATAGGTTTTTTAGGAGAGACAAAAGGTGGAGAGCCTATTCCTATGAGACAGGCTGAGGTAAATAGAATGCTAGGAAAAGTAGATGAATTGTCTCTTCAAGATGAATCAGATATTATTATTCCATTTATTCATGGTGAAAATGTTAAAGTTATTGATGGGCCATTTAATGGCTTTGATGCAACAATTGAAAAAATAAATGAAGAAAAAAGAAAACTTGAAGTAATGGTTAGAATTTTTGGGAGAAAAACTCCTTTGGAATTGAGCTATATGCAAGTTGAAAAGTTATAAAAATAAATGTTACAGAGGCTTATGGTTTTATTGCTTCCAAACTTAAAATCATAAAAACTTAATTAATATTATGGCAAAAGAAATAGGTAAAGTTATCAAGTTACAAGTTAGAGGTGGTGCTGCTAATCCTTCTCCTCCTGTAGGTCCTGCCTTAGGAGCAGCTGGTGTCAACATCATGGAATTTTGTAAGCAATTTAATTCAAGAACTCAGGATAAGCCTGGAAAGGTATTACCTGTAGTTATTACTATTTATAAGGATAAATCTTTTGAGTTTGTAATAAAAACTCCACCTGCAGCAGTTCAATTAAAAGAAGCTGCAAAGGTAAAAAAGGGATCTGGAGAGCCTAATATTAATAAAGTTTCAAAAGTATCTTGGGATCAGATAAAGAAAATTGCTGAGGATAAAATGGTAGATTTAAATGCATTTACCGTTAAATCAGGGATGAAAATGATTGCTGGTACTGCAAGATCAATGGGAATAAATGTTAAAGGAGGGCAACCACCTAAATAATTTGAATTTAGAATGAGCAAATTAACAAAAAACAGAAAATCTGTAATTGAAAAAATTGACAATAGTAAACTATATTCATTAGAAGAGGCATGTACTCTTTTAAAGGATATAACTACTACAAAATTTGATAGTTCAGTAGATTTAGCTATTAGATTAGGGGTTGATCCCAAAAAAGCTAATGAAATGATTAGAGGAGTTGTTTCCTTGCCTCATGGCACAGGTAAAGATGTGAAAGTTTTAGCTTTGGTTACACCAGATAAGGAAGATGAAGCAAAAAAAGCAGGCGCGGATTACGTAGGTTTAAATGAGTATCTAGAGAAAATAAAAAAGGGATGGACGGATGTAGATGTTATAGTTACAATGCCTAGTGTTATGGGTAAGTTAGGCCCATTGGGTCGTGTATTAGGTCCAAGAGGCTTAATGCCAAACCCAAAAACTGGAACTGTAACTATGGATATTGGTAAGGCTGTTTCTGATGTTAAATCAGGTAAAATAGATTTTAAGGTAGATAAAGCAGGAATTATTCATGCTGCTGTTGGAAAAGTTTCTTTTGCTGCTGATAAAATAGCTGGAAATGCCAATGAATTAATTCAAACAATAGTTAAGCTTAAACCAAATTCATCCAAGGGAACTTATTTGAAGAGTATTTATATGTCTTCAACTATGAGTCCAAGTTTAGCAATAGACCCAAAAATTTAGAATTGAATTATGACAAGAGAAGAAAAATCTAAAGCAATTACTGAGATAACAGAGGTGTTATCTCAAAATGAGATTATTTATTTGACGGATATTTCTGGACTTAATTCTATAGAAACATCTAATTTAAGAAGATTGTGCTTTAAATCAGGAGTTAAACTTGAAGTAATGAAGAATACACTTCTTGAACAAGCAATGACAGCTTCGGATAAAGATTTTGGTGATCTTTTAGAAACTCTTAAAGGAAATACTTCAGTAATGTTATCTGATGTTGGAAATGCTCCAGCAAAGGTTATTAAAGATTTTAGAAAGAAATCTGAAAGACCTATTTTAAAGGGTGCAATTATTGAAAGTGATATATACTTAGGTGATGAACAATTAGAACTTTTATCCTCAATAAAATCAAAAGAAGAGATTATTGGAGAAATAGTTCTATTATTACAGTCACCGGTAAGAAATGTTATTTCAGCATTAAAATCTAGTAGTAACAAATTATCAGGAATTATTCAGACTTTATCTAATAGAGAAGAAAAATCAACTGATAAGGAGGCTTCTGTTGAGGCACCTACTGTTGAGGCACCTACTGAGGATGCTTCTACTGAGGCACCTACTGAGGAGGCTTCTGTTGAGGCACCTACTGAGGAGGCTTCTACTGAGGATGACTCTGAAGAAACAAATAAAGAAGAAAATTAAATATTAACAAAAATTACATAAAAATAGAAAAATGGCAGATTTAAAAACTTTCGCAGAAAAGCTAGTCAACTTATCAGTAAAAGAGGTAAGTGAATTAGCTGATATTTTAAAAGATGAATACGGAATAGAACCAGCTGCAACGGCTGTGGCAGCTCCTACTGGTGGAGCAGCTGCAGGTGATGCTGCTGCTGAAGATGAAAAATCAGAATTTGATGTGATTCTTAAAGCAGCTGGAGGCTCAAAGCTTGCTGTAGTTAAACTAGTTAAAGAACTAACTGGTTTAGGCTTAAAAGATGCTAAGGAATTAGTAGATGGAGCACCTAAGACTATAAAGGAAGCTGTTGGCAAGGATGAAGCTGAAGGAATGAAAAAATCATTAGAAGAAGCTGGTGCTGAGGTTGAACTTAAATAAGTTCAACATATAAAAGCTCATAGGCATAGATGTTAAGACAAGTTCTTAACATCTATGCCTATTTGTGCTTAAAGATAAACGTAACATATTTTAAAATTTAAACTTATATAATAGATGTCATCAAAAAGAGCAGAAAGAGTTAATTTTTCATCAATAAAAAACTCAATTAATTATCCTGACTTCTTAGATATTCAGATTAAATCATTTAAAGACTTTTTTCAATTAGAAACTAAGTCTGAGGAAAGAGAAAATGAAGGTTTATATAATACCTTTATGGATAACTTTCCAATTTCTGATACTAGGAATCAATTTGTATTAGAATTTATAGATTATTTTGTTGATCCTCCTAGATATAATCTTCAAGAATGTATTGAAAGAGGCTTAACTTATAGCGTCCCATTAAAGGCAAGGTTAAAATTATATTGTACTGATCCGGAACATGAAGATTTTGAAACAATAGTTCAAGATGTATACTTGGGTACTATTCCTTATATGACACCAAGTGGGACATTTTGTATAAACGGTGCTGAAAGGGTTGTTGTTTCACAATTACATAGATCCCCTGGTGTATTTTTTGGACAATCATTTCATGCAAATGGAACTAAATTATACTCTGCTCGTGTAATACCATTTAAAGGATCATGGATTGAATTTGCTACAGACATAAACAGTGTCATGTATGCATATATTGATAGAAAGAAAAAATTACCGGTAACTACCTTATTTAGGGCAATAGGATATGAAAGAGATAAAGATATTCTTGAAATATTTGATTTGGCTGAAGAAATCAAGGTTTCTAAAAATAATTTAAAAAAGTATTACGGTAGAAAATTAGCTGCCCGTGTTTTAAATACTTGGCATGAGGACTTTGTAGATGAAGATACAGGAGAGGTTGTTTCAATTGAAAGAAATGAGGTTTTACTTGATAGAGACACTGAAATTGACAAAGAAAATGTTGAACAAATTATAGAAGCTGAAATTAAGACAGTTTTAATTCACAAAGAGAGTAATCAAAAAGGTGAATATGCAATTATTCATAATACTCTCCAAAAAGATCCTACAAATTCAGAAAAAGAAGCAGTTGAACATATTTACAGACAACTAAGAAATGCTGAGCCTCCAGATGAAGAAACAGCTAGAGGAATTATTGATAAGTTATTTTTTAGTGATCAAAGATATAAATTAGGCGAGGTTGGTCGATATAGAATGAATAAAAAATTAGGACTTGATCTTGGTATGGATAATCAAGTTTTAACTACTGAGGATATCATAACAATAATAAAGTATTTGATTGAATTAATAAATTCTAAGGCTGAGATAGATGATATAGATCATTTATCTAATAGAAGAGTAAGAACTGTAGGAGAACAATTATCTACTCAGTTTGGTGTTGGATTAGCAAGAATGGCAAGAACTATAAGGGAAAGAATGAATGTGAGAGATAATGAGGTCTTTACTCCAATAGATTTGATAAATGCAAAAACTCTTTCTTCTGTTATAAACACATTCTTTGGAACGAATCAATTGTCTCAGTTTATGGATCAAACTAATCCATTAGCAGAGATTACTCATAAGAGAAGATTATCTGCATTAGGACCAGGAGGTCTTTCAAGGGAACGAGCTGGTTTTGAAGTTAGGGACGTTCATTACACTCATTATGGAAGACTATGTCCAATTGAAACACCCGAAGGACCTAATATTGGATTAATCTCTTCACTTAGTGTATTTGCTAAGATCAATGGTATGGGATTCATTGAAACTCCTTACAGAAAGGTTAATAATAGAAAAGTTGACATAAAATCAGAACCTATTTATTTAAGTGCTGAAGAAGAAGAAGAGAAGTTGATTGCACAATCAAATGTTCAGATTGATAAAAAAGGTAATATTGTTGATGACATGATAATTGCCAGAATGGAAGGTGATTTCCCTGTAATCGAATCTAATAAAGTTGATTATACCGATGTAGCTCCAAATCAAATTGCTTCAATATCCGCTTCTTTAATACCATTTTTAGAACATGATGATGCTAATAGAGCATTAATGGGATCAAATATGATGAGGCAAGCAGTTCCATTACTTTTGCCAGAATCACCAATAGTAGGTACCGGTCTTGAAAGACAAGTAGCATCCGACTCAAGGATTCTTATTAATGCAGAAGATGATGGGAAAGTTGACTATGTTGATGCTGATAAAATTATTATAACCTATAAAAGAAGTCAGGAGCAAATATTGACAAGTTTTGATTCAGGAACTATAACATATAATTTAACAAAATTTAAGAAAACAAATCAAGGAACCTGTATTAATCTTAAACCGATTGTTTCTAAAGGCGATAAGGTGGTAAAAGGTCAAGTTTTATGTGAAGGTTATGCTACAAATGATGGCGAATTAGCTTTGGGTAGAAATATTAAAGTTGCATTTATGCCATGGAAAGGGTATAATTTTGAAGATGCAATTGTTATTTCAGAAAAAGTTGTAAGAGATGATGTTTTTACATCAATTCATATTGATGAATATTCAATTGAAGTAAGAGATACAAAATTAGGAAATGAAGAATTAACTCACGATATACCAAATGTATCTGAAGAAGCTACCAAAGATTTGGATGAAAATGGTATGATTAGGATAGGAGCTGAAATTAAGCCTGGAGATATATTAATTGGAAAAATTACTCCAAAAGGTGAAAGTGATCCTACTCCAGAGGAAAAACTCCTTAGAGCAATATTTGGAGATAAAGCAGGAGATGTTAAAGATGCTTCTTTAAAAGCACCACCTTCATTAAATGGTATAGTAATTGACAAGAAACTTTTTGCAAGGGCAATAAAAGATAAAAGAAAAAGACTTCAAGATAAAGATGATATAAAAGAATTAGAGAGGATTTATGATGAAAAATTTGAAGACTTAAGAAAAGTTTTAGTTAAAAAATTATTTAATGTACTATCTGGAAAAACATCGCAAGGGATTTTCAATGATTTAGGAGAAGAAATCTTTCCAAAAGGAAAGAAATTTACATTAAAGATGTTAAGTACTGCTGATGATTACGCTCATTTAGTTGCAGGAAAATGGTCTGCAGATGCTAAAATAAATAGTATTGTCTCTCACATTATTCATAATTATAAGATTAAGGAAAATGATCTTCAAGGATCATTGAGAAGAGAAAAATTTACAATTTCTGTTGGGGATGAATTACCACCGGGAATTATAAAATTGGCTAAAGTATATATAGCCAAGAAGAGAAAATTAAAGGTTGGAGATAAAATGGCAGGGAGACATGGAAATAAAGGTATTGTAGCTAAAATTGTAAGAGAAGAAGATATGCCATTCTTAGAAGATGGAACCCCTGTAGATATTGTTTTAAATCCACTTGGAGTTCCTTCAAGAATGAATATAGGTCAGATTTATGAGACAGTTCTAGGATGGGCAGGGAAGAATCTTGATAAGAAGTATTCAACTCCAATTTTTGATGGTGCTTCATTAGATGAAATTAATGAAATCACCAGTAATGCTGGTGTACCTAAATTTGGTCACACTTATTTATATGATGGTGGAAGTGGGAAAAAATTTGATCAAGCAGCTACTGTTGGAGTTATATATATGTTAAAACTAGGGCATATGGTTGATGATAAGATGCATTCAAGATCAATTGGTCCATATTCTCTTATTACTCAACAACCACTAGGAGGTAAAGCGCAATTTGGTGGACAGAGATTTGGAGAGATGGAAGTATGGGCATTAGAAGCATATGGCGCATCAAGTACCTTAAGAGAAATATTAACAGTTAAGTCTGATGATGTTGTAGGAAGAGCTAAAACTTATGAATCTATAGTCAAGGGTGATTCTATGCCAAATCCTGGACTGCCAGAATCATTTAATGTATTAATGCATGAGCTTAAGGGACTAGCATTAGATATAAGATTAGAAGAATAATTTATTAACAATAATTATTATCCATTTATTATGGCAAGAAAACAAGTAAAAAAAGCTTTGAAATTTAATAAGATTTCTATAGGACTTGGATCACCTGAGTCAATTCTAGCTGCTTCAAGAGGAGAGGTTTTGAAACCAGAAACTATAAATTACAGGACACATAAGCCTGAAAGAGATGGTCTATTTTGTGAAAGAATTTTCGGACCTGTTAAGGATTTTGAATGTGCATGTGGAAAATATAAAAGAATAAGATATAAAGGAATAGTTTGTGATAGATGTGGTGTTGAAGTTACTGAGAAAAAGGTAAGAAGAGATCGAGTTGGTCATATAAATCTTGTTGTTCCTGTAGCCCATATCTGGTATTTTAGATCACTTCCTAATAAGATAGGTTATTTACTTGGATTGCCTTCGAAGAAATTAGACATGATTATATATTACGAGAGATATGTGGTTATTCAACCTGGTATTGCTGTAAATATTGAAGGAGAGCCTGTTAGTAAGATGGATTTTTTAACAGAGGAAGAGTATTTAAATATTTTAGAGACATTACCTTCAGAAAACATGTATTTAGATGATGAGGATCCAGAAAAATTTATTGCAAAAATGGGAGCAGAGTGTCTTATTGATCTACTTTCCAGAATTGATTTGCTTGAGCTTTCTTACGAATTAAGAGATAAGGCAAATAATGAAACTTCTAAACAAAGAAAAACTGAAGCATTAAAGAGACTTCAAGTAGTTGAATCATTTAAAGAAGGGAATTTAAATAGAGAGAATTTACCTGAGTGGATGATTGTAAAGGCTATTCCAGTAATTCCTCCAGAACTTAGGCCATTAGTTCCGCTTGATGGAGGTAGATTTGCCACCTCAGATTTAAATGATCTTTATAGAAGAGTAATTATAAGAAATAATAGATTAAAAAGATTAATTGAAATCAAAGCCCCTGAAGTTATTTTGAGAAATGAAAAGAGAATGCTTCAAGAATCAGTTGATTCTTTATTTGATAATACAAGGAAATCATCTGCTGTAAAAACTGAGTCAAATAGACCATTAAAATCACTTTCAGATTCATTGAAAGGAAAGCAAGGTAGATTCAGACAAAATTTATTAGGTAAACGTGTTGATTATTCTGCAAGGTCAGTTATTGTTGTTGGACCTGACTTAAAATTATTCGAATGCGGACTACCTAAGGATATGACTGCAGAGCTATATAAGCCTTTTATTATTAGAAAGTTAATGGAAAGAGGAATAGTAAAAACTGTAAAATCTGCAAGAAAAATTATTGATAGAAGAGATCCAGTTGTTTGGGATATTCTGGAAAATGTTTTAAAGGGTCACCCTGTATTATTAAATAGGGCACCTACATTACACAGATTGGGAATACAAGCATTTCAGCCAAAATTAATTGAAGGTAAAGCTATACAATTACATCCGCTAGTATGTACAGCATTTAATGCTGACTTTGATGGAGATCAGATGGCAGTGCACCTTCCGCTTGGGCCAGAAGCAATTCTTGAATCTCAACTCTTAATGTTAGCATCTCATAATATTTTGAATCCTGCTAATGGTTCTCCAATTACTGTTCCATCACAAGATATGGTTTTAGGTTTATACTATATGACAAAACTAAAAATATCAGATAAAGAAATTAATGTAGCTGGCGAAGGTTTAACTTTTTATTCACCAGATGAGGTAATTATTGCATATAATGAAAGAAAAGTAGATTTAAATGCCTCTATAAAAGTAAAGACATTTGATTATAATGATGACAAAACAGAACTTGTTAATAAAATTATTGAAACAACCGTTGGTAGGGTTTTATTTAACGAAAAAGTACCAGAAAAAGCGGGATATATAAATGAAGTATTAACAAAAAAATCATTAAGAGATATTATTGGAAGAATTTTAAAAGAAACTAGTGTTCCTGAAACAGCAGCCTTTTTAGATGATATCAAGACACTTGGATATAAATTTGCATTTGAAGGAGGTTTATCATTTAGTTTGGGAGATATAATTATTCCTAATGAGAAACATGATATGATCAATAAGGCAAATAAACAGGTTGATGGAGTTAGAGCTAATTACAATATGGGTTTAATTACAAACAATGAGAGATATAATCAGGTTATTGATATATGGACTTCAACCAATGCAGAATTAACTGAGCTTTCAATGAAGAGAATTAGAGAAGATCAGCAAGGATTTAATTCTGTATATATGATGTTAGATTCAGGAGCTAGGGGGTCTAAAGAACAAATTAGACAGCTTTCAGGAATGAGAGGTCTTATGGCAAAACCAAAAAAATCAACTGCTGGTGGAGGTGAAATTATTGAAAATCCAATATTATCAAATTTTAAAGAAGGTTTATCAATTTTAGAATATTTCATATCTACACATGGCGCGAGAAAAGGTCTTGCAGATACTGCATTAAAAACAGCAGATGCTGGATATCTAACTCGTAGGCTTGTTGATGTTTCTCAAGATGTTATAATTACAGAAGATGATTGTGGCACCTTAAGAGGTATTAATATATCTCCTTTAAAAAAGAATGAGGAAGTAGTAGAAAAATTAGAAGAAAGAATTGTAGGTAGAACAGCATTACATGATATTGATAACCCTATAAATTCTGACTTAATTGTAGCTTCAGGTGATCTTATAAATGATGAAATTGCTAATGTAATAGAAAATTCTACAATTGATAATATTGAAGTTAGGTCTGCTTTGACTTGTGAATCTAAAAAAGGAATATGTGCAAAATGTTATGGAAGAAATTTAGCAACAGGAAAAATGGTGCAAACTGGAGAGGCTGTTGGTGTAGTTGCTGCACAGTCAATTGGTGAACCAGGAACTCAGCTGACCCTAAGAACATTCCATGTTGGTGGTATTGCTGGAAATATATCTGAGGAAAACAGCCTTATTTCTAAATATAACGGGAAAGTTGAAATAGAAGATTTAAAGACAGTTAAGGGAACTGATAGTGAAGGCAATAATATTAATATTGTAGTTTCAAGATCATCAGAATTAAAGATGATTGATGTTGCTACGGGACTGGTTTTAACTAATAATAACATTCCTTATGGTTCTACCATATTTATTAAGAATGGACAAAAAATTAAAAAGGACACATTAATATGTCAATGGGATCCTTATAATGGAGTAATTATTGCTGATTTTTCTGGTAAGATTTATTATGAGAATATTGAACAAGGTATAACATATGAAGTTGAGATTGATGAACAAACTGGTTTTCAAGAAAAAGTAATAATTGAATCTAGAAATAAAAAAATAATACCAACAATTCATGTAAAAAACAAAAAAGATGAAATAATTAGATCTTATAATTTACCTGTTGGAGCTCATTTGATGATAGATGACAATGAATCAATAGCCCTTGGAAAAATATTAGTTAAGATACCTAGAAAATCTGCTAAAACAGGTGATATTACGGGAGGTCTTCCTAGAGTAACAGAATTGTTTGAAGCTAGAAACCCATCTAATCCTGCTGTAGTTAGTGCAGTTGATGGTGTTGTTTCATTTGGAAAAATTAAGCGTGGTAATAGAGAAATTATTATTGAATCTAAAACTGGTGAAATAAGAAAATATCTGATTAAGCTTTCTAATCAAATCCTTGTACAAGAAAATGATTATGTAAAAGCTGGAACACCTATGTCTGAAGGATCTATAACTCCAAATGATATATTGAATATTAAGGGACCTTCTGCTGTTCAGCAATATTTAGTAAATGAGGTTCAGGAAGTATACAGACTCCAAGGTGTAAAAATTAATGATAAACACTTTGAGGTAGTTGTAAGGCAAATGATGAGAAAAGTAAAAATTCAGGATTCAGGTGATACTATTTTCTTAGAAGATCAGTTAATTCATAAATCTGACTTTATTGATGAAAATGACACTATATATGGTAAAAAATTAGTCGAGGATTCGGGTGATTCAGAGAATTATAAAGTAGGTCAAATAATATCTAGTAGAGAATTTAGAGATGAGAATTCAATACTAAAAAGAAAAGATAAAAAAGAGCTTCTTGCAAGAAACGCTAAACCAGCAACTGCAACACCTATTTTACAAGGTATTACAAAAGCGTCACTTCAAACAAAATCATTTATTTCAGCTGCATCATTCCAGGAAACAACAAAAGTACTTAATGAATCTGCGGTAAATGCAAGAGTTGATAATCTTGATGGACTTAAGGAAAATGTAATTGTAGGCCATAAAATTCCTGCAGGTACAGGCCTTAGGAAATATGATGATATATTAGTAGGTTCAAATGAAGCATATAATGAATTAATTGATTCAAAACTTGAATCTGAGGAAGAAGAAATTAATACTAACTAATAAAGAAAATTATGAGTTCAGAGAAAAAAAAATCAAAACAAAAAATCAATATTGAAATTGATGAAAAGGTTTCTGAAGGAATTTATTCTAATCTTGCAATTATAAATCACTCAGTTTCAGAATTTGTAATTGATTTTATTTCTATAATGCCAGGTACTCCCAAAAATAAAGTAAAGTCTAGAATTATCATTACACCTCAACATGCAAAAAAATTGTCAAAAGCCTTAAATGATAATATTGATAGATTTGAAGAGAATTTTGGATCTATAAAGGATTATGAAAACCCTAATATCCAATTAAATTTTGGTCCTGCAGGAAAAGCGTAACGTATTGTTTATTAAACTTTCTTTGGTATTTTTGTCATATTATGATTGATGATTATGTTATTCTTGTCGATAAAAATGACAAAAAGATAGGTTTAATGTCAAAAATGGAAGCTCACAAAAAAGGAGTTTTGCATCGAGCTTTTTCAGTTTTTATTTTTAATAATAAGAATGAATTAATGCTTCAAAAAAGAAATAAAAACAAATATCATTCACCTGGATTATGGACAAATACTTGTTGTAGCCATCAAAGGGATGAGGAATCTAATATTAGTGCCGGAAAAAGAAGACTTTTAGAAGAAATGGGTTTCTGCGCTGAACTAAATGAGATAGGCTCATTCATATATAATATTGGATTTGATAATGGATTAGTCGAACATGAATTAGATTATATATTAGTTGGAAAACACAAGGGTAATGTTAATATAAATCCTGATGAAGTAGACGACTGGAAATGGTTGAGTTTAGATAATATTAAAGATGATATAAAAATAAACCCTGATAATTATACTGAATGGTTTAAAATAATTATAAAAGATTATTACGATCAGTTAAAAAATTTATAAATGAAGTTAACAGTTAGTAGAAAAGCGCATTTTAATGCAGCTCATAGGCTTTTTAATAATAAATGGTCAAAGGAGAAGAATGATCAAGTCTTTGGAAAGTGTAATAATCCAAATTTCCATGGACATAATTATGAGTTAATTGTAAGTGTGACAGGTGAAATTGATTCTGATACTGGATATGTTATTGATATGATATTATTAAAAGATATTATTAAAGAAGAAGTAGAAGATAATTTAGATCATAAAAATTTAAATTTAGATGTAAATGAATTTAAATCAATAAATCCTACGGCTGAGAACATTTGTATTTTTATATATAATAAAATTAAAGCTAAATTAGATTCAAACTTAAGTTTGGAAATTACACTTTATGAGACCCCAAGAAATTTTGTAAAATATTCTGGAAGTTGAAAGATAATATAGAGATATATAACCTAGTAAAAGAAGAGATAGACACATTAGGATTTAAAGTTATAGATTTTGATTTTAATAGACCTTGGGGAGGATTTCTAGTGATTGATGAGAAGCAGACATCATTATTTATATCTACTTTTTTTAATGATATTAATCTTTCTAATGACATGAGACTAAGTCCAAAAATTTTAATTGTTAATCCTAAATCTAGATTATCGTGGCAATACCATTTTAGAAGAAAAGAAATTTGGAAAATACATAAAGGTTCTGTGGGAGTGATAAGATCAAAAAATGATATTGAAAATCCAATGGATATCCATAAGATGGGTGATGTAATTACTTTTGATAATCAGGAAAGGCATAGGCTCATTGGATTAGATAATATTGGAGTTGTAGCTGAAATATGGCAACACATTGATATAGACAACCCCTCTGATGAAAATGATATTGTAAGGCTTAAGGATGACTACAATAGAAAATAGTTTTTTTAGTTGCTATTCTATAATTTTCTTTAATTCTATTCCATACTTGGATTCTAAAATTTCCTTTTTATAAGAGTTATAAATTTTAGTTAAATAATCAAAACCAGTAAATACTCCCCCTTGGATAGCAGCTACCTCTTTAATTTCTTTATTATATTTTAATGCTAGATAGGGAGAAATTATTTCTTTACTATTATTTGTTATATAATTAATTACAAACAGAATCTTTCTTTTTTCCAGTTTTTCTCTTAAAATTGATATTGAGTCAATTTCTTTTTGATTACCTTTTATTGACTCTTGTATTTGTAGTTCTAATAGTTCTAAATCTTCTTCTTCAAATTTTATTATAAATGAATTAAATTCCTTAAGCTTTAATTGTTGTTTAGAGCCTGAAAATTGAGCATCAAACTGAAATCTTTTGCTAGTTGTACTTAATTTCATTGTTCCAGTTTCAGCAAAAAATTCAACTTCATCAGTATCAGAGTTTCCTAATCTTAAAGTTAGAATTTGAGGTTCTTCTATATAACATTTCAATGTGAATAATGAAGAATTATCAATTTTAGTTGAATCTAAAATAATTGAATTGGATTCTAATAAGTAGATTTTTTCACTAGTAAGTCCATCAATTTTTCCGCTCAACTCAAAATTTTTCTGTTCAATTGAACAAGAAAGAATTAATAGCACTATTAGTATTGAATGCTTTTTCATTATCTAAAAGTCAAGCCAATAGGTTAGTTTTAGATTTAGGGATCTGTTTTTAACTCTTGGAATAAATATACTATGATCCCTGTCTTCAGTATAATAATTATCATTATATACCAGGAATAGATCAGACAGTGGAGCAAATCGCCATTGTAATCTTGTGTTTAAACTTAAATTTTCTCTTTGATTACTATATTGTACAAGTGTTGCCCAATATAAATTTTTTGTAAATGTGAATTCAAATCTTGGAGCAATTAAAATTATATCAGCACTTGGATAAGGATCTGGTAGTTTGATTCTATCATAATTAATTTTTATTGAACTAGTAAATTTAGGTTGAATTCTGTAAGAAAATTGAATTCCTGCCGATAGTTCTGACCCATTATAAAAATCTCCAAACTTTCCTTCAACATTATATGTAAATTCATTCGATGAAAAATAATTATTATATGAAAACCCAAAACTTGTATAATGATATTCACTGTTAGAAGGTAAAGGGATGCTGTTTTCAGTTCTAGTTGGATCAAAATCATTATACAAATAAGTATACATATTTCTCATTGACAAATTAAAATTATCTCCATTATTTAGTTGGCCTTCCCATCTTGAAATAATAAAATAATCTGAGAGTTGATAATTTAATTCAGGCCTCCATATTATTACTGGGGTAACTTCAAAACCATGGCTTTGTATTTTTTTATTTTCTGGCCAAAATTTATATCCTATATCTGGATTTATTTTTAAAATTCCTGTTCTTTTTATAAAACCTAAATCAGATCTATAATTATCACCTACATATAAGCCGCTTACTCTAAAAGTTAAGTTTCTTGAATTATAACTAGTTTTTATTCCCATTGAAAAGTCTTTATTATTTTCAGAAGGGGAGAAGGATTTATGAAAATAATATTTTCCTGTCCATTTGCTATTTTTTGATGCAAGATTATAATCGATACCAATTACTCTATTGTATTCTTCATCTTCACCTAAAAACTCATAATCTTTAGTTGCTTGTCTATTGATAAACATAAAGCTAATATTGGATCTATTAAACACTTTGTGTTGAAGTGCAATAATAGCATTATTTGTAGCTGCAATTTCATTATCTAGATCTTCTTCAGTTTGCATGTTTAAAACTCCTATTCTAAAATCACTATTTATTTTTCCACTCAGCTTTAGTCCACCACTGATTTTATTTTGAATACTATTCCCATCTAAATCTTTTGCAATACCAATTCTTCTTGAGAAAAAAGGATTTGCATCACGCTTGTCACCAAAGCCTGAAAACAAATCACTATTCTCAATAAAAAATTGTCTTTTTTCAGGCAAGGAAACCTCATATCTACTTAAATTGGTTACTTGTTGATCAACTTCTACCTGTGAAAAATCAGGATTAAGAGTAAGGTCTAACGTCAATGAATTGTCTATAGTTAGTTTTGCATCTCCACCAAATTCTAAATTTTTTCCAGTTATATTTTTTTCATAATCATTATAGGTGATACCATTTATATATGGAATTATAGATTTTTTTGCTTTTGATTTCCCTAAGGGTTTTTCAAAGTACATATCACCCATAAAACCTAGATTTGAAAATTCTTGATTTTCTGGCACTTGATGCCATAAATTCCATGCTTTATTTTTTGTATTTCTTTGATAGACACCAACTCTCCATTTCGTTTCTCCTTCTCTATATTTAAAAACATTGAATGGAATTTTCCATTCAGTTATATAGTAACTATCATAGATTTTTGATTCACATATCCATTTAACATCCCAGGTCATATCCCAAGAATTTCTTATATCTACTCCACCATTGAACATTAACATATCTCTTTGAACTCCTATGTGGTTACTTCCAATTACAAACGCATTGGTTGCATCATTAAAAGTATCAAAAATCATAGTTATATTGTCTGAGCTAGGTGCTTGAAAATCCCTTTTTAAAGAATTGACTTTCAATTCTTTAGGATCACCCATTACTTTAATGCCAACATATAAAAAATCTTCGTCATGCATTAATTTTATTTCAGCTGGATTTTTTGAGTCTGCAGAATAATCTGGAAAGTATTCGTAGAGCCCGGATGCTGTTCTAGCTAGAGCCCAGTCGGGCTCATCTAGGACACCATCAGCTTTAATTGTATTATCTGTATATTTTACAAATATTTCTTTCTTTTCTGACTGAGATAATGAAAAATTAAAGAAAAAAAGTAGTAGGCAAGTAATTAATAACGTGCGCTGCATAGATCAAAATTTGTACAAAAATAGGCAATTAATTTTATATATATATTTGTATTAATGTTATCAAAATATTTCTATATATTTTTCTTTTTCTGCATAGTTTGTTGTAGTAAATTACCTCCAGGTTTTGTATACATCAATGACATAGATGAAAGTATCAAAATTGACTTAAGATATTTTACTACAAATAATTTTACAGGTCATATTATTGAGGGATATAAATCAAATAGAGCCATAATAAGTTATGATGCAGCAAAATCTCTTGTCCAAGTTCAGAATGAATTAAGGAAGAGAAATTTATCTTTAAAAATTTTTGATGCATATAGACCTCAGAGGTCTGTAAATTATTTTATTAATTGGTCTAAGGATCTTTCAGACACAATAAATAAAATAATTTATTATCCTGAAATTAATAAATCTCAACTTTTTCCTATGGGATATATTGCAGAAAGATCAGGCCATTCAAGAGGAAGTACTGTTGATTTAACTATTGTAAACAACAAAACAAATAAAGAATTAGACATGGGAACTCGATATGATTTTTTTGGCCCAGAGTCTTCTACAAATTTCAGTAATATTACTGACAAGCAAAGGTCTAATAGAGTTTTGCTACTTGAAGTTATGACTGAAAATGGTTTTAAAAATTATCCTAAGGAGTGGTGGCACTATACCCTTGAGCTAGAACCCTTTAATTATTATTTTAACTTCGTAATAGATTAGTTATTATCGTTTCAGGCTAAAGTGACCTTTAAAGGTTTTAATCAGGGTATCATCATCTCCATATAGCATATCTAGAGTGATCGTAAACCAGTAATCGGTTGAAGGCATTAGTTTTCCATTATAGGTACCATCCCATCCATCACTAAGAGGACTT
>JAAZXZ010000124.1 GCA_014239895.1 Flavobacteriaceae bacterium | reverse complement strand
TCATGATATAAAGCTCCAACCCTAGCAAGCATAGAATTACCTCCAATTTCATTTGCTGAGGATTCTGCTAAATTTGCAACATTCATTGAATGATGAAATGTGCCTGGAGCTTTATTTGAAAGCTCTTTCAGTAATGGCGAGTTGGTGTCTGACAGTTCAAGCAATGAAACATCAGAAACTAAATTAAACACCTTCTCATATATATATATTAAAGGATAAACAAATAGGGTAAGAAGTCCGCATAACATAAATAGGAGAAAATTAAAAATCTCTAGATTATCAATATTTCCTTCATGTATTACAAAAAAAGAAAAATATGATATCATATAAACTGCAGTGATTTGACCTACGGTTATAAATAAGTTTGCACGTTTGTAAAGATCATCAGAAGATATTATTGTAATTACACCTACAATTATATTTAAAAAAATAAATTCATAACTATTAGGTACAATAAAGCCTAATAACATTACCGTTACAGAGTGTACAAAGAAAGCAACCCTTGAATCAAAAAATGCCTTTAATAATAGGGGTAAAATACAGATGGGTATTACAAATACATAGCTAGATTCTATATTGACAACGAATGTTGTAATTAAAACAAGAAGTGTGACATTAAAGAAAACTAGGGAGAGTTGATTAAGATTTAAGTATATCTTTTTTCTAAATTTTCTTATAAATAATATAATCATAAGAAGAGTTAGAATAACAAGTAGTGAATACGAGGAAATTATTAAGTAATAGTTTGTTCTAGAGACACTACTTGTTTCATATTCATTTTTCAAAGATTCTAAAATCTTTAATTTATCTCCTTCAACTATCTCTCCTTTAGATATAATTAATGTTTCTTTCTCAATTATACCTCTATTTGGAGATACATTAGCTAATGCCTCTTCAATGGAGTTTTTAGTCAAGTTTTCATTTAAAGAAATATTAGATTCAACCAAATCAAAAAGTATAGATACTATCTGAGGTTTATATTCCTGTATATTTAAAGAAATAATTTCATTATTAATAAAAGTCAACAAATCTTCAGGTTTATGAATATCTGCAAAATATCCAGAATTCACTTGTTTGTTATTAATTAGTAATGAGACTATCTGATTAGACTTATAATCGTAATTCTGATCTAAAAGACCTCTTGAATATATTTTAGAAATTATAGCAATACCTGCGTTTTTTATCAGTTTAAGTTCTCTCTTGTTTAAAGTGTTAATTACACTGTCATTTAAAGGATTGTCTATTTTATTATATAGTAAATTGAGTGATTTATTTAAAACTAAAGAGTCTTTATTGAAAAACACTTTAGTAGCGAGTCTAATATTAGTTTTTTCTTCCTCTAATTCTTTGTTAGTTTTTTTTATTGCAAAATCAAATGGTGCGTATAGATTATCTGATTGCCAAGGACGACTATTTTCAAAGCTATATTTGAATTTACCGCTTTTTGGAAAAAAATAAATTATTACAACACATGATAGAATAAAAAGCAATATCCTATAGATTCTTCCTAGATTTTTCTTTATACGATCAAACATATTTGCTATAATATGATTATATAACAATCAAAATTACTAAATATTACATATAGGATGTAATGATGACAAGTAATTATTAATTTGTTAACTTTAAAATCTATTAATTATTGAAATTTATTATGAATATAGATGTTGTAATTGTTAGTGCGGTTAGAACTCCTATTGGTAGTTTTCTTGGATCATTATCAAATGTATCTGCAGTTGATTTAGGAGCTATAGCTATATCAGGTTCATTAAACAAAATTAACGTATCACCTGAAGTTGTAGACGAAGTTCTATTTGGTAATGTTGTTCAAGCAGGATTAGGTCAAGCACCTGCTAGGCAAGCAGCAATAAAAGCTGGTATTCCAGATTCTGTCCCTTGTACTACAATAAACAAAGTATGTTCTTCTGGCATGAAATCTGTAATGCTAGCAGCACAATCAATATCATTAGGTGTTAATGATATAGTTGTTGCTGGAGGAATGGAGAATATGAGTCAAATACCTCATTATATAAACCTTAGAAAACCTCATAAATATGGGAATAAATCTATATTAGACGGTCTTCAACATGATGGACTTACTGATGTTTATTGTAATCAAGCTATGGGAGTTTTAGGAGATAAGTGTGCAAGTGAATATAAATTTAGTAGAGAAGATCAGGATAATTATGCTGTTCAGTCCTACAAACGATCATCTAATGCATGGAAAGAAAATAAATTTAAAGAAGAAGTAATACCTGTTGAAATTACACTTAGAAATGGAAAAAAAGTAATAATCGAAGAAGATGAAGAGTTTAAGAATATTGATTTCGATAAAGTTTCAAAGCTAAGACCAGCTTTTGCTAAAGATGGAACTGTAACAGCAGCTAATGCATCTACATTGAGCGATGGAGCTTCAGCAATAGTTCTTATGAGTAAAGAAAAATGCTCTGAATTAAACCTCACTCCTATTGCTACAATTAAATACTATTGTGATGCAGCACAAGACCCCGAATGGTTTACAACGGCTCCATCAATTGCTGTAAATAAAATTCTTTCAGAAACAGGGATGAATATAAAGGATATTGATTTTTTTGAATTCAATGAAGCTTTTTCTGTAGTTGCTTTAGCTAACATGAAAATTTTAGATATTAAAGATAATATAGTAAATATCCACGGCGGAGCTGTGTCATTAGGACACCCTTTAGGTTGTTCTGGCGCAAGGATATTAACTACATTATGTCATGTCTTAATGCAAAATAAAGCTAAAAGAGGAGTGGCAGCAATATGTAATGGCGGTGGCGGTGCTTCAGCAATGTTAATTGAACGTAATTAATAGTTTATGAAATACGGTATTTGCAATCTTAGCATTGTGCCTATTAGATCTGAGGCTAATGATAAAAGTGAACAAACCTCTCAATTACTATACGGTGAGACTTTTGTTATTGTAGAAGAAAGAACGAAATGGGCTAAAATTAAACTATGTTTTGATAATTATATCGGTTGGATTAACAATAAGCAGTTTGAGATAATTAATGAAGATAAGTTAAAATTAGTAAATAAAGAGCCTGAGATATACTCATATGACTTAGTAGAGTTTATTGAGAACACTCATCAGGAATTAATAGCAATTCCTATAGGATCAAGTTTGAATGCACTTAATATTTTAAAACATAGCTATGATGGAAATAAAATATCTGGAATACAAGAGAAGTCAAAGATAATTACTACTGCACTAAGATTTCTAAATTCACCTTATTTGTGGGGAGGAAGAACCCCTTTTGGCATTGATTGTTCAGGTTTTACTCAAATGGTATATAAATTAAATGGCTACAAATTAGAAAGAGATTCTCATCTTCAAGCAAAACAGGGTTCTTCCTTAAGTTTTATTGAAGAAAGTGAGCCTGGAGATTTAGCATTCTTTGATAATAAAGAAGGAGAAATAGTTCATGTAGGAATCATAATGGATAATAATCATATAATTCATGCAAGTGGAAAAGTAAGAATAGATAGAATTGATCAAACAGGGATACATAATTCAGAAACAAAATCCCATACTCACAAGCTTAGAGTAATAAAAAAAATAGTTTAATCAATTTTACTTTCAAGATCTTCAGCAATAGCTTTAAATTTTTTATAATTATCCATGTCGTCAATTGCTGAATATATATTTCTTAATGTTCTAACTGCACTGAGATTTTTGTTATCAAGCTTATAAACAGATTCTAGATAAGGTATTGCTGATTTGTATAGGTCTTCTCTAACTATTTTAAGCTCATCATATCTATTATAATCTGCATTAGAAGTGCCTAATGAATTCATTTCTTCAATAATTGATTGTTCTTTTTGCAAGACTAAGGCTGCAGCGTTTAAATGTGCTTTCGTGTAGGTAGAATCTATTTCAATAGCCTTGTTATAGTGATACATTGCTTTGTCAATGTCTCCTTTATCAGAAGATATAACACCTAAATTAAAGTGTAAATCAACATTGTCTGGCTCTATTTCTAGCGCTCTCGTTATTAGTTTTTCATAGGACTCCACATCTCCCATTTCCCATCTTATATTAGATTCTAACAATATAATATTGATGTCATTTTCGTCTATATTTTTACCTCTTTCAATATAGCGCAATGACTTTTCATATTCATTCTTATTTTTATAAATAGCCGCCATAGATCTAAATATATTCATCTCGACTGATTCTAATTCCACATCAGTAGGGTTTTCATGGGTGCCAGCTTTAATAAATAGCTCTCTTTGATCAGGGCCAGTAAATCCTTGATTTTCACCAGTTGATTTTTCAATCGCATAATAATTTGTGGTAATACCTGTAAATTCTATATCAATTAACTCATTGTAGAATGCTAAAGCTTGATCAAAGTCTTTATTTTCTGTTGCAATTAAGGCTGAATTATACAAATAAAGTGTGTCTCTTGGAGAAACTCTGTAAGACATCTCTAAATTTAAGTATGCATCATTATAGTTCTCGTTTTCAAGGCTATTTTTTGAATCCTCAACAAATCTATTAAGCATTTCTATTCTCCATCCCTCTGCTTTGGAAGTATAAAGCTTAGTACTTGATTCAGATTCTAGATCAATAGATTTATTTAAACTCTTTAATGCAACGCTAGATTCTTCAATATTTGAATTTCCATTTGCATAATATGCTACGCCTTTTAAATAATGATATTTTACAATTGTTTTTGCATCCATTTGACTGATTAATTTTTCTGCCAACTGTATATTTTGTTTAGCAGTTGAGTAATCTTCAGATTTTATGTTTCTTTCAGCAAATTTTAATTCCTTTTTTTGAGCATATGTTACATTAATGAAAAGGAATGCAAGTGTTATTAATATATTTTTATTCATAATTTTAAAATTAAATTATTCTTCAGTATTTTCTTGTTCTTCATTTGTTATCTCAAGAGATATATCTTTGTTTGACTCTATAACATTCTCTACCTCACTTGATGCTGTGTCTTCAGTCTGCACAAGAGTTTCTTCTTGTTCATCTTGTTCTTCGTGCATAACCTTTGCAACAGCAGCTATAGAGTCTCCCTTTTTTATATTAATTAACTTGACTCCTTGAGTTGCCCTTCCCATTACCCTAAGATCTTTAACAGCCATTCTAATAGCAATACCAGATTTATTTATTATCATTAAGCCATTAGTGTCATTAACATTCTTTATTGAAACTAAACTTCCTGTTTTATCAGTAATAGAAATAGTTTTAACACCTTTGCCTCCTCTATTGGTTACTCTATAATCTTCTAGCTTTGATCTCTTACCATATCCATTAGATGAGACAACTAGTATATTGCTTTCCATATCATTAACAGATACCATACCTATAACTTCATCTTTATCATGTTGGAGTCTTATTCCCCTTACTCCGGAGGCGCTTCTTCCCATAGGTCTGGTTTTAACTTCTTCAAATCTAATAGCTTTACCCGATTTTAATGCCATCATAACCTGACTCTCTCCATTAGTTAGTTTTGCAACAAGTAATTCATCACCTTCTTTAATAGTTATTGCATTAATACCATTGATACGTGGTCTTGAATACTTTTCTAGAGATGTTTTCTTTACTTGCCCTTTTTTGGTAGCCATTATTACATAATGTTGGTTTATATAATCTTCATCCTTTAAATCTTTTGTACATATAAAAGCTTTCACCTTGTCATCTTGTTCGATATTAATTAAATTTTGAATAGCTCTACCTTTTGATGTTCTACTTCCTTCAGGAATTTCATATACTCTCATCCAAAAACACTTTCCTTTTTGAGTAAAAAATAACATGTATTGGTGATTTGTTCCAATAAAAAGTTTCTCCAGAAAGTCTTCATTTCTAGTTGTAGAAGCTTTTTGACCAACCCCTCCTCTATTCTGTACTCTATATGCATCTAGTGGAGTTCTTTTTATATATCCAGCATGTGAAATAGTAATAACAACTTTTTCATCTGGGATCATATCTTCAATAGATAAATCTCCTCCAGAATATTCTATTCTAGATCTTCTTTCATCACCATATTTCTTTCTAACTTCAATTAATTCGTTAATAATAATTTCCATTCTTCTATCTTCTGTATCTAAGATGTTTTTAAGATCAGTGATTAGTTCTTTAATTTCATTATACTCGTTTCTTAGCTTATCTTGTTCTAATCCAGTAAGTTGTCTTAAACGCATTTCAACAATTGCCTTTGACTGAATTTCAGATAACTTATATTTACTTATTAGGCTCTCTCTAGCCTCATCAGCATTTTTGGACGCTCTAATTAACTTAATAACATCATCTATGTTATCTGATGCAATAATTAATCCTTCTAGAATATGACATCTTTCTTCGGCCTTCTTTAATTCATATTTGGTTCTTCTTACAACAACTTCATGTCTATGCTCAACAAAATACTTAATCATCTGTTTTAGATTAAGTATTCTAGGCCTACCTTTTACAAGACATACGTTGTTAACACTAAATGAAGATTGAAGTTGAGAGTATTTGTATAATTTATTTAAGACAATATTTGGTATTGCATCTCTTTTTAGCACAAATACAATTCTCATACCATTTCTATCAGATTCATCTCTTATTGTAGAAATTCCTTCAATTTTTTTGTCATTAACTAAGTTTGCAATCTTCTTTATAAGTTCAGATTTATTTACTTGATATGGGATTTCTGAAACTATTATACATTCTCTACCATTAACTTCTTCAATTTCAGCTTTAGCTCGAACAACAATTCTCCCTCTTCCGGTATGGAAAGCATCTTTAACTCCTTCATAACCATAAATTATACCACCTGTAGGAAAATCTGGGGCTTTCACAAATTTCATTAATTCATCAATTTCTATATCATTGTTATTGACATATTCAATTGTACCATCTATAACTTCAGTTAGGTTATGAGGTGCAATATTTGTTGCCATACCAACTGCTATACCAGAAGCTCCATTTATTAAAAGAGCAGGAATTTTTGTAGGCAGAACTGTTGGCTCTTTAAGACTATCATCAAAATTTAATTTATGATCTACAGTATCCTTTTCAATATCAGCAAGCATTTCTTCTGAAATTTTTTGCATTCTAGCTTCAGTATATCTCATTGCTGCTGGACTATCTCCGTCTATTGACCCAAAGTTCCCTTGACCATCAACCAATAAGTATCTAAGGCTCCATTCCTGTGCCATACGAACCATTGTGTCATAAACAGAAGAATCTCCATGTGGATGATACTTACCCATGACATCACCAACAATTCTAGCTGATTTTTTATATGCAGTAGTAGATTTAACACCCATATCGTGCATTCCGTAAAGAACTCTTCTGTGTACTGGCTTTAACCCATCTCTTACGTCAGGAAGTGCTCTAGAAACGATAACAGACATTGAATAGTCAATGTATGCTGATTTCATTTGATCTTCAATATTAATTGGTATTAATTTTTCACCGTCATTCATATATAATTATCTTTAATTTTTGCTTAAAAATCTCATACAACAAATATAATAAATTTAACCCATGAAATAAGGTTAAAATGACAGTAAAAAAGAGTTTTTTTATTAACAATTATTTGTGAAATAATTTATGTTAAAATTAGAATATAAAAATCTTATAAATATTATAATCACATATTGTTTAAGAATATAAGAATTCCTACATTTATTGAAAATTAATTTAATGGATGATAATTTTTCTCCTAGGGTAAAAGATGTAATTACTTACAGTAAGGAAGAAGCCTTAAGATTAGGTCATGATTTTATTGGTACAGAGCATCTTGTCTTAGGCTTGATTAGAAGTGGAGAAGGAAAGGCTATAGAAATTTTAAATTTCTTAGATGTAGATTTAAATGTTTTAAGAAAAAAAGTTGAATCTCTGAACCCTGTTGATTTTGATGACGCTAAAACTAGCTCAAAAAAGAATCTTCATTTAACGCGTCAAGCAGAGAGAGCTCTTAAAACAACTTTTCTAGAGGCTAAGCTATTTCAAAGTTCTATAATAAACACTGGTCATCTTTTATTATGTATTCTTAGAAATGAAAACGACCCAACTACCAAAATTTTAAATAAACTTGAGGTTAACTATAGCACAGTAAAAGAAGAATTTAAATCTCTGATAGGAGACGAAGAAACATCTTCTCCAGAATCCCAAAAAAGTAGCGATAAAACTGAACACTATGAAAATGAGCCTAGTATTAAACAAACTCTTAAAACAAAACAGAATAAAAAATCTACAACTCCTGTTCTAGATAATTTTGGCAAGGATCTCACATTTTCAGCTGAAAATAATGATTTAGATCCAATAATAGGAAGGGATTTAGAGATACAGCGGGTTTCACAAATATTAAGTAGACGTAAAAAAAATAATCCATTACTGATAGGTGAGCCAGGTGTTGGTAAATCTGCTATAGCTGAAGGCTTAGCAATTAGAATAATAGAAAAAAAGGTTTCAAGGGTTCTCTATAATAAGAGAATAATTTCTTTAGATTTAGCAAGTCTCGTAGCAGGAACAAAATATAGAGGACAATTTGAAGAAAGGATGAAGGCTGTAATGAACGAGATAGAGAAAAATAAAAATGTTATTCTATTTATAGATGAGATCCACACAATAGTTGGTGCTGGAGGAGCTACGGGAAGTTTGGATGCATCAAACATGTTTAAACCAGCACTTGCAAGAGGGGAAGTTCAATGTATTGGAGCTACAACATTAGATGAATATAGAAACTCTATTGAAAAAGATGGAGCACTTGAAAGAAGATTTCAAAAAATAATAGTTCAACCTACAAGTGTTGATGAGACTATTGAAATCTTAAAGAACATTAAAGACAAGTATGAAGAACATCATAATGTAACCTATTCTGATGAAGCTGTTCTGGCATGTGTAAAATTAACTTCTAGATATATGACTGATAGATATTTGCCAGACAAGGCAATAGACGCTCTGGATGAAGCAGGATCAAGAGTTCATATTATTAATATTAATGTCCCAAAACATATAATTGATTTAGAATTAGATTTAGAAGGAATACAATCTGAAAAGAATTCAGCTGTTAAAAACCAGAAATACGAAGCTGCTGCTGAATTAAGAGATAAAGAAAAAATATTAGAATCAAAACTCTTAAAAGAACAGTCTCAATGGGAGAAAGAATGTAAGAAAAATAGGCAAATTGTTACTGAAGAAAACATTGCTGATGTAGTATCAATGATGACCGGAATACCATTAAATAGAGTTAAAGAAACGGAGTTGAATAAATTATCAATCTTGTCAAATCTTATCAAAGAGAAAGTTATTGGGCAAGATGATGCAGTTGATAATGTGGTCAAATCAATTCAACGTAATAGAGCAGGCTTGAAAGATCCAAAAAAACCTATAGGTTCTTTTATATTTCTTGGCCAAACTGGTGTAGGAAAAACTCAACTAGCCAAAATTCTTGCAAAAGAACTATTTGACAACGAAGAAGCATTAATTAGGGTAGATATGAGTGAATATATGGAAAAATTTGCCATATCTAGACTTGTTGGCGCACCCCCTGGATACGTAGGGTATGAAGAAGGCGGACAGTTAACTGAAAAGATTCGTAGAAAACCTTATTCAGTGTTATTGCTTGATGAGATAGAAAAAGCTCATCCAGATGTTTTTAACATGCTGTTACAGGTTTTTGATGACGGATACTTAACTGATAGTGTTGGTAGGAAAATTGACTTTACTAATACTATTATAATAATGACTTCTAATCTTGGGGCTAAAAAGATACAAGATTTTGGCATAGGCGTAGGCTTTGGAACATCTGCAAAAAAATCACAAGAATCTTCTTTAAATAAAAAAACCATAACTAATGCCTTAAAAAAGAAATTTGCTCCAGAATTCTTAAACAGAATTGATGAAGTAGTAATATTCAATAATTTATCTATCAATGAAATTCACAAGATAATTGAGATAGAATTAGAAAAGCTTTATGAAAGAATAGATGAATTAGGATATAAAATTAAACTTACAAAAAAAGCTAAAGACTTCTTAGCTAAAAAAGGGTTTGATAAAGATTATGGAGCTAGACCTCTTAAAAGAGCTATTCAAAAATATTTAGAAGACTTAATAGCAGAAGAAATCCTTAAATCAAAAATTAATGAAGGTGATATAATTCAGGTAGATTATAAAAAAGGTGGCGAAAAACTTGTGTTAAAAAGTTCGAAGCTTAAAGAATCTAAGGCCTCAGATAATTAATTTTTCGTTAATATTTAATTTTTCTATGAAATTTAATGATGAAATAATGTGATCATGCATTACTTCGTCTTTTTCAATAAATCTTACATTTTTTCTGTAATCACTAAGCAATTTTTCTATCGTTCTTGAAGATTTTAATGGTTTTCTAAACTCTAATGCCTGTGCTGCTGTAAATATTTCAATTCCTAGTATATATTTAACATTTTTTACTATTTCATTTAACTGTATAGCAGAATTGGCGCCCATACTAACGTGATCTTCTTGACCATTTGAAGATGTAATAGAGTCAATGCTGGCTGGAGTAGCAAATTGTTTGTTTATGCTAACAATACTAGCTGCTGTATACTGAGGTATCATAAATCCGGAATTTAATCCAGAATCTTGTATTAAGAATGCTGGCAAACCTCTTTTGCCAGATATTAAATTATATATTCTCCTTTCAGATATATTTCCTAGTTCAGCAATAGCAATCTTTAAAAAATCTAATACATATGCTAAGGGTTGTCCATGAAAATTTCCGCCAGAAACAATCTTGTCATCTTTTACTGAAATTATAGGATTATCTGTGACAGAGTTAATTTCATTAGTTACTACTTTTGATGCATAAATGATTGTATCAAGAGTTGCTCCATGAACTTGAGGTATACATCTAAAAGAATATGGGTCTTGAATATTAGCTTTCTTATTGTCTTTAATCTTGCTTCCTTTAGAAAAATCATTTATTCTTCTTGAAACAATAGATTGGCCATGATGATTTCTAATAGTATTAAATATTTTATCAAATGGCTCATATCTGCAGTCGAAAGCATCTAAAGATATAGCTGAAATCATATCTGCTAAATATGATATTTTGTATGATTCAAACAATAAAGATGTAGCATATGCACACATAAATTGCGTTCCATTTAAAAGAGCTAGCCCTTCTTTAGATAATAGTTTTACAGGTTTAAGATTGAATTTTTTTAATATTGTTGAGCTGTTAAAAACTTTCCCCTTATGTTCAACTTTTCCTTTACCTATAAGAGGTAGTGAAAAATGTGCTAATGGAGCTAAATCTCCTGATGCTCCTAATGAGCCATAACTATAAATAATAGGAAAAATATCTTCGTTATAGAAAAAAATTAACCTATTAATTGTATTTAGATGAACACCGCTATATCCTTTAGAAAGCGATAT
>JAAZXZ010000179.1 GCA_014239895.1 Flavobacteriaceae bacterium | reverse complement strand
CTTTAAATCCTTTCATTTTATCCTACTAAATTCTTGGACGATAAAGATAATAATAATCCTGATGTAATTTGAATAAAAAAAACAGCCCTTATTATAGGGCTATTTTTAAAAGATTATAAAGATAAATATTGTAAGTACAACTATAATTGCAACTATAATTTCAAATGTTGTAAATTTTCTTTTCATTACTATGATTATTTGATTATTTCAAAACTTCTTTTAATAAAATTGGTTAATTCTTCTCCTTTAAGTAGTCCATGAGATAATCTAGCTAGGTCTAAACTTTGATTTATTAATCTTTCTTGTTTCTTTTTAGTTTTAGTTTTTAAGATTTCAACAACTAAATCAGAATTTGTATTTACAACTAAATTATATATATCAGGCATATTGCCAGCTCCGAACATTCCACCACCACCAGTTTGTTGCATTTCTTTCATTCTTCTCATAAATTCAGGAGTTGTTATAATAAATGGATGGTCTTTACTATCTAATGACTCTAATTTTATTGTATATTTTTCACTAGGAATAATATCTTTTAACATCTTGTCAAGATTAGTTTTCTGATCATCGCTCAGTTTTGAAACTTTGGAATCATCCTTTTTTATCAAGTCATCAATATGATCAGAATCAACTCTAGCAAATGAAATTTTTTCTTTTGAGCTTTCAAGCTTTTGAATAAGGTGACCAATAATTGGTGAATCTAAAAGTAAAACTTCATATCCTTTAGCTTTCGCATTTTCGATATAGCTATGTTGAGCCTCTTTATCGGATGCATATAAAATAACTAATTTGTCATCTTTGTCAGTTTGTTTTGCTTTTATCTTATTAAATAACTCTTCATATGTATAATATTTTCCATCAACAGAGGGATATAGAGCAAATTTTTCAGATTTTTCAAAGAACTTTTCTTCACTTAACATTCCGTATTCAATGACAATCTTTATATCATTCCATTTTTTTTCATATTCCTCTCTATTTTTTTTGAATAATGTTGCTAACTTATCTCCCACTTTTCGAGTTATATAAGCTGATATTTTTTTTACAGCACCATCAGTTTGAAGATATGATCTTGATACGTTTAGTGGAATATCTGGAGAATCAATCACTCCTCTAAGAAGAGTTAGAAATTCAGGAACAATACCTTCGACATTATCAGTGACAAAAACTTGATTTTGATAGAGTTGAATTTTGTCCTTTTGAATATTTAGATCATTGGTAATTTTAGGAAAATACAGAATACCAGTTAGGTTAAATGGATAATCTACATTTAAGTGTATATTAAATAAAGGTTCTTCAAATTGCATAGGATATAACTCCCTGTAGAAGCCTTTATAATCTTCATCTTTTAAATCTTTAGGCTGCTTTTTCCAAGCAGGTTCAGGATTGTTTATAATATTATCTACGGTTACTGTCTTAGGCTTTTCATCCTTTTTTGCATCTTTTGAAAGTGGAATACTCACTTCTTTTGTCCCGAACTTTATAGAAATAGGCATAAATTTATTATACTTTATTAAAAGCTCCGAGATCCTATTTTCTTCAAGAAATTCTTTAGAATCTTTATCAATATGTAATATTATTTCTGTTCCTATAGTCTTTTTATCGGACTTATCTAGGGTGTAATTTGGAGAACCATCGCATGACCAATGTGCTGCAGGTTTATTTTTATAAGATTTTGAAATTATCTCTACTTTAGATGAGACCATAAATGCAGAATAAAAGCCCAGACCAAAGTGTCCAATTATTCCTGTATCTTTTGCTGAGTCTTTATATTTCTCTAAAAATTCTTCGGCACCAGAAAATGCAACCTCATTGATATATTTTTCAATTTCTTCACCACTCATGCCAATACCTTCATCAATAATGTGAAGTTTTTTCCCTTTTTTATCAATTTTTACTTCAATTTTAGGATCATTTAATTTTACTTTTTCTTTTCCCGTACTGGATATATGTTTTAATTTTAAAGTAGCATCAGTTGCATTACTAATAAGCTCTCTAAGAAAAATTTCATGGTCACTATACAAGAATTTCTTGATTAGCGGAAAAATATTTTCAACCGAAACATTAATATTACCTTTTTTCATTTTTTACTATTTTTAATTAACATTGATCTAATGTCAATAAAGATGCCAAAAT
>JAAZXZ010000176.1 GCA_014239895.1 Flavobacteriaceae bacterium | reverse complement strand
CTATTAATTATATTTGATAAATTTCAAAATAATATTGTATATTTGCTGCCACTGATTAATGAAAAAAATTGAGAGGGGACTAAAAGTCCCCTCTTTTTATAGAAAAATGTTAAGAAATATTATAGAAATAGAATTAGCAAACTGTTTAAAAAACAGAGAGGATCTCTTTTTAATAGATTTAGATATAGCTCTTGATAATTCCGTCAAAATTATAATCGATGGAGATAAGGGAGTATCAGTTGATGATTGTATGTATGTTAGTAGATCTATTGAACATAGCATTGACAGAGATAAGCATGATTTTTCCCTGGAGGTAAGTTCTTCAGGAGCACTAACACCTCTTTCTAGTATTAGACAGTATATGAAAAATATTGGAAGAACATTATTTGTAAGAACTACAAATGATATTGACTATGAGGCCAAATTAATTGATGCTGATTCAAATCAAATTAGTCTATTTTGGAAGCAAAGGGAAAGGAAACCTGTTGGAAAAGGAAAAATAACTGTTGAAAAAAAAATAGACGTATTATATAAGGACATTATTGAGGCAAAAGTTAAAATAAAACATTAATTAAATAAATTATGGAGAATATAGCATTGATCGAATCTTTTTCGGAATTTAAAGATGATAAATTAATTGATAGATCCACTTTAATGGCAATTTTAGAGGATGTTTTTAGATCCACTTTAAAAAGAAAATATGGGGATGATGATAATTTTGATATTATTATTAATCCAGACAAAGGAGACCTTGAGATTTGGAGAAATAGAATTGTTGTCAAAGATGATAAATTAGAGGATGAAAATTGTGAAATATCATTAACTGAAGCAAGGAAAATTGAACCAGACTTTGAAGTAGGAGAAGATGTTTCTGAAGAGGTTAAATTAGTTGATTTAGGAAGAAGAGCAATCTTAGCTTTAAGACAAAATTTAACAGCTAAAATTTATGAACATGACAGCACTAATGTATATAAGAGATTTAAAGAATTAGAAGGAGAAATTTACACTGCAGAGGTTCACCACATTAGACACAAAGCAATCATATTATTAGATGATGATGGTAATGAGATAATTATGCCTAAGGATAAGCAAATTCCTTCAGATTTTTTTAGAAAAGGTGATAATATTAGAGGAATTATTGAGAGTGTAGAACTTATTGGTTCCAAACCTTCAATAATAATGTCAAGAACATCTCCATCCTTTTTAGAAAAATTATTTGAACAGGAAATTCCAGAAATTTTTGATGGCCTAATAAGCATAAAAAAAGTTGTAAGAATACCTGGAGAAAAAGCTAAAGTAGCTGTAGATTCATATGATGATCGTATTGATCCAGTAGGAGCCTGTGTTGGGATGAAAGGGTCAAGGATTCATGGAATAGTAAGGGAATTAGGAAATGAAAATATAGACGTTATTAATTACACTAACAATTTACAATTATTTATTTCCAGATCGCTAAACCCAGCTAAAATTACTTCTATGAAAATTGATGAGGAGAACAAAAGAGTTGAGGTTATTCTTAATCCAGAAGAAGTAAGTAAAGCAATTGGAAGAGGGGGTCATAATATTAGGTTAGCTGGAAAAATTACTGGATATGAAATTGATGTATTTAGAGATGGGGTTGAGGAAGATGTAGAGTTGACTGAATTTTCTGATGAAATAGAATCATGGGTTATAGAAGAATTAGCTAAAGCAGGACTTGATACTGCAAAAAGTGTTTTAGAACAAGACGCTGCAGATTTGGCTAAGAGAACAGATTTAGAAGAAGAGACAATTAATAATGTTATAAAAATTCTTAAAGAAGAATTTGAAGATTAATAATTTTATATAAAGCATATTTATGCCTGCAGTTAGATTAAATAAAGCATTAAGAGAACTAAACATTTCTATTGATCGTGCAATAGATTTCTTAGAATTAAAGGGTCATCAAATAGAAAAAAGACCTACAAGTAAGATTAGTGAAGAAATCTATGAATTGTTGTGTGGTGAATTTCAAACTGATGCTGACAACAAGGTTGCTTCTAAGGAAGTTGCAGAAGCACAAATTAAGGAGAAAGAGGAATTGAGATTAAAAAAGGAGAAAGAGTTAGATGAAATAAATAAAAAGAAACAAGAGGTAATTACTGCAGCTTCTAAAGTAACAAAATTTAAAAAACTTGGAAAAATAGATTTAGACCCACCAAAGCTTAAAACAGAAAAGTCTATTGATGATAAGAAGTCTAAATCAAGCAAGAAGTCTAAATCAAATGAAAAAGTAGAATTAAAAGAAGTACCCAAGAAACAAGAAGAAAAATCAGATACAGATAAAAATGTAGTAGATAATTATAAAAAGTTATCTGGATTAAAAGCTACTGGAGAAACTATTGATTTGTCTAAATTTAAAGAAGACTCAACTCCAAAAAAGCAAGAAGAGAAAACAAAATCTAAGAAAAGAAGAAAAAGAATTATTACTAGCCCTAAAGGAGGGGATCAAAAACAAAAATTTAAAGGTTCTGGAAAAGGAAGAGTTAAAACTAAAAAGGGAGTTAAAGAAGAGCCAAATGAAGAGGAAGTTCAAAAACAAATTAAGGAAACATTAGAAAAACTTCAAGGGAAATCTGTAAAAGGAAAAGCCGCAAAATACAGAAGAGATAAAAGAGAACAGCACAAACAAAAATCTGAAGAAGAGCTTGCTATTTTAGAGGAAGAAAGTAAAGTAATTAAGGTTACAGAATTTGTAACTGCAAATGAAATTGCTACTATGATGAATGTTCCATCAACTGATATTATTTCAGCTTGTATGACATTAGGAATCATGGTTACTCTAAACCAAAGGTTAGATGCGGAAACACTTACAATAGTAGCTGATGAATTTGGTTATAAGGTAGAATTTGTAACTGCTGAAGCAGAAGAAGTATTTGAGGAAGTATTAGATGATCCAAAGGATTTAAAACCTAGAGCTCCTATTATTACTGTGATGGGGCATGTTGATCATGGAAAGACTTCATTATTAGATTATATAAGAAAAGAAAATGTAATATCCGGAGAGTCAGGAGGGATTACTCAACATATTGGAGCTTATAGTGTAGAGGTTAATGAGGGTCAAAGAATTGCTTTTTTGGATACTCCTGGACATGAAGCATTTACTGCTATGAGGGCCAGGGGAGCACAAGTAACAGATTTAGCTATAATAGTAGTTGCAGCAGATGATGATATTATGCCTCAAACTAAAGAAGCTATATCACATGCTCAGGCAGCTTCTGTTCCAATTGTTTTTGCAATAAATAAAATTGACAAACCTGATGCTAATCCAGATAAGATAAAAGAAGGCTTATCAAATATGAATCTTTTGGTAGAAGACTGGGGAGGAAAAATTCAGTCTCATGATATATCTGCTAAAACGGGAGATGGGGTGAATGATTTATTGGAAAAAGTGCTTTTAGAAGCAGAGCTTTTAGAACTTAAAGCTAATCCAGATAGGAGTGCCTCTGGTACTGTTGTTGAAGCATTTTTAGATAAGGGAAGAGGCTATGTCTCAACAATTTTAGTTCAAACAGGAACATTAAAAATCGGAGATTTTGTTTTAGCTGGAAAAAACACTGGGAAAGTGAAAGCGATGTTTGATGAAAGAGGTAATACTCTTGAAATTGCTGGACCATCAACACCAGTTTCAATACTTGGTTTAGATGGTGCTGCTCAAGCAGGAGATAATTTTTCAGTTTATAATGATGAAAGAGAGGCTAAGCAAATTGCCACAAAAAGAAATCAACTACAAAGAGAACAAAGCGTTAGAACACAGAGACATATTACTTTAGATGAAATTGGAAGAAGGATTGCTTTAGGAGAATTTAAAGAACTAAATATAATTCTTAAGGGTGATGTCGATGGCTCTGTAGAGGCTTTAACAGATTCTTTTGAAAAATTATCTACCGAGGAAATACAAGTAAATATTATTCATAAAGGCGTTGGTGCAATTACTGAAAGTGATGTATTACTTGCCTCAGCATCAGATGCATTAGTTATAGGTTTTAATGTTAGACCTATGGGGAATGCAAGAGAAGTAGCCGAAAAAGAAGAAATTGATATAAGAATATATTCAATAATATATGATGCCATTAATGAATTGAAAGATGCAATGGAAGGATTGCTTTCTCCTGATATTAAAGAAGAAATTACAGGCCTATGCGAAGTTAGAGATGTTTTTAAAATATCTAAACTAGGAACCATTGCTGGATGTATGGTTACAAAAGGGTCTATTTTAAGAAATTCTGATGTAAGACTAATTAGAGAGAGTGTTGTAATTTTCTCGGGTTCTTTACAATCATTAAAACGATTTAAGGATGATGTAAAAGAGGTAAAAAAAGGTTATGATTGTGGTCTGCAGATCAATGATTTCAAAGATATAAAAGTAGGTGATGAAATAGAAGGATTTATTAATGTTGAGATTAAAAAGAAGTTATAAATCAAACTAATTTATATTTTCTTCTTCTTCTTCTTCTTCTTCTAAAATAGGTCTTATAACTGGTCTAAATATAAATGCATCTGAAAAATATCTTCTAATCTCTAATAGTTTCCTGTCTGCCTCTAATTGACTGATATACCGCCCAACCCATATTTTATAGTTAGGCGTTTCATATACTATATCAACTATTGAATCAATTTTATGTTTTTCAAATTTTTCTTTGATGACCTGAGCATCCTCACGATTACCATTATAAATTTGTAT
>JAAZXZ010000175.1 GCA_014239895.1 Flavobacteriaceae bacterium | reverse complement strand
CTTCAAACCTGATATACTTATTCTTGGAAAAGCTCTTTCAGGGGGTGTTTTTCCAGTTTCTGCAATACTTTCATCTGATGAGGTAATGCTTACTATTAAACCAGGGGAGCATGGATCTACATTTGGAGGAAATCCCTTAGCTTGTGAGGTTGCTATAGCTGCATTAGAGGTGATTCAAAATGAGAATATGATTGATAATGCCGATAGTTTGGGAAAGATTTTTAGAAATGAAATTAACAACTTTATTAAAAGCTCTTCAATTGCTAGACTAGTTAGAGGAAAAGGACTGTTAAATGCAATTGTAATAAATGATAAAGAGAGTGGAGACACTGCATGGAGAATATGTATGTCAATGGCATTGAAAGGTTTGCTTGCAAAACCAACACACGGAAACATTATTAGATTCGCTCCTCCTTTGATAATTAATGAAGAGCAATTAAAAGATTGTATAAAAATTATTACAAGCACTTTAAAAGAGTTTGAAAAATAACTATTATTCACTAAAACACATATTTTATTATGAAAACTTACTATTACACAAAATTCTTAACTATTTTTTTTACTCTAATCTTATTTAGCTTTACTTCATATTCACAAGAAACAGATGAAAAGGTTGAAGATGCTAAAGAAGAAAAAGCTGAAAAATCTGATAAGAAAAAAAAGAAAAAAACTTATTCTGACATTGTTAATGAGAAAACTATAACTGATACTGGTTTATTTGATGTTCATAAGGTCGAGGATAAACATTACTATGAGATAAACGATAGTCTGCTAGGTAGAGATATGTTAATGGTAACAAGAATAGTTAATATGTCTAAAGAAATCTCTATAAGCCGTCATAAAATGAGTGAGCAAGTTTTAAGTTGGCAAAAATTTGATAATCACATCTTGTTAAAAGAAATTTCATATTCAAATTACGCTTCTGATTCACTACCAATAAAGGAGGCAGTTTCAAATGCTAATTTTGAACCTATAATTGCTAGTTTTAAAATTGAAGTTGAAAATAAAGATAAAAACTCTGTGGTCATTGATGTTACAGATCTCTATAAAAAGGATATAAAATCATTTGGCTATCCACAATCAAGTCGAAAGAGAAATAAAATAACAGGTTTAGACACTAAACTATCATTTATAGAATCTATTAGAAGTTTTCCTATGAATATTGAAGCTAAGCATATAAAGACGTATAAGTCCTCTGAGGCAAAAAATGGTCAGATTTCTATGCTTTTAAATAATTCAATGATCTTATTGGCAAAAGTTCCAATGAAAAGAAGGTATTATGATGAAAGAGTAGGGTGGTTTACGACTAGTCAAACAGATTATGGAATTGATAATCAAGAAGCAGAAACTGTAAAATATTTAGACAGATGGCGATTAGAAGTTAAAGATGAAGATATTGAAAAATTTAAAAAAGGGGAATTGGTTGAGCCAAAAAAACCAATAGTATATTATATTGATAGAGCAACCCCAAAAAAGTGGAGAAAATATCTTAAACAAGGAATTGAAGATTGGCAAGCAGCATTTGAGGTTGCTGGTTTTAAAAATGCTATTCTAGCAAAGGACCCTCCTAGTAAAGAAGAAGATCCTGATTGGAGTCCTGAAGATATTAGATACTCAGTCGTTAGGTATTTAGCTTCACCCACTCTTAATGCTAATGGCCCTCATGTAAGTGATCCTAGATCTGGTGAAATAATTGAGTCAGATATAAACTGGTATCATAACATTATGAAATTACTTAGAAACTGGTATTTTGTACAAACTTCAGCGGTGGATCCCGAGGCTAGAGGAATTGAATTTAAAAATGAATTAATGGGTGAATTATTACGATTTGTTAGTGCACATGAGGTTGGTCATACTCTAGGTTTGCCTCATAATATGGGCAGTAGTAGTGCATTTCCAGTTGATTCTCTAAGATCAGCAACTTTTACCCAAAAATATGGAACTGCACCATCTATTATGGATTACGCTAGATTTAATTATATAGCTCAACCTGGAGATGAAGGAGTTGCATTAATACCATCTCACTGGGAAAGTCCTAATGTTGGAGTATACGACAAATTTTCTGTTATGTGGGGCTACAAGCCAATTTATGATGCTTCTGAGGAGGAAGAAAAGAATATATTAAAGAAATGGATTATTGACAAGGAGGATGACATGATGTATAGATTTGGCCCAAGTGGTGGTATTGACCCTAGCTCTCAAACTGAAGATTTAGGTGATAATGCTATTAAAGCTAGTGAGTATGGAATAAAAAATCTTAAGAGAATTATTCCGGAGCTTATGGAATGGACAACTGAAGACGGTGAAACATATGATGAGTTAGAATATATGTATGGGCAAGTATTAGGTCAGTTTAGAAGATATATGGGGCATGTTGCAAGTAATATTGGGGGTGTCTATCAATATTATAAAACATCGGATCAAAAAGGAGCAGTATACACTCATGTAGATAAAAATTATCAAAAGGCTTGTGTAACTTTTTTGAATCAACATTTATTTGAAACTCCTTATTGGATGATTAATAAAGATATTTTAGATAAAATTGAATATGCAGGAACTACAAATAGAATTAGATCGATGCAATCAAGCTATTTAAATAGGGTTCTTGATTTTGGAAGAATGGCAAGAATAATTGAAAATGAAGCTTTAAATGGATTAAACTCTTATTCATTGGTTGAGATGATGAGTGATTTAAAGGACGGAATATGGTCAGAGTTAAAAAACAATAAATCTATAGATGTTTATAGAAGAAACTTACAAAAAAGCTACATTTCAAGGTTAGGATATATCATGAAAAATGAACAGTCTTCAAGACCAGGATGGGGTGATTATATTACCACAATTAAAGTAGATGTATCTGATATTAGATCTGTTACAATGGGTACTCTTTTAGATCTAAAGAAAGATTTAAAAAAGGCGGTTAAAAGGTATTCTGATAAAGGAATTAAGAGTCATTTAAATTATTGCATTACAATGATTGATGAAGCTATGGAGAATTTGTACTATATTGAATATACTAACTAATTTTTATGGACACATTTTCTAATACTTCCTATCAATGTTATTTTGATAATGCTGCAACTACAAGAGTAAGAGATGAGGTGGCTAATAAAATAGTTGACGTGTTAAAAAATAACTACGGAAACCCTTCATCTACACATAGTTATGGCAGACCTTCTAAATCATTAATTGAAGTATCTAGAAAAGAAATTGCAGCACATTTAAATGTAAGTTCTTCTGAAATTATATTTACTTCTGGAGGCACTGAAGCTGATAATTTGATTCTTAGAAGTGCAGCTAGAGATTTGAATATAAAACACTTTATTTCATCTAAAATTGAACATCATGCTGTAACTCATACATTAGAGGAATTGGAAAAGGATTATAATGTGAAAGTTTCATTTGTTAATCTTGATGAAAATGGTATGGTTGATTATGATAATCTTAACGAGTTACTATCTAATTCTAAAGATAAATGTTTGGTTAGCTTAATGCATGTAAACAATGAAATTGGAAATATGCTTGATTTAGAAAGGGTTTCAAATTTATGTATAGAACATAATGCATTATTTCATAGTGATACAGTCCAGACTATAGGTCATTATAATATAGATCTTTCAAAAATAAAAATTGATTTTATTGTTGCAAGTGCACAT
>JAAZXZ010000173.1 GCA_014239895.1 Flavobacteriaceae bacterium | reverse complement strand
TCTATTTATTAAACTTTTTATTTTTTTTATCACTACTATCTTTTGGTCAATCTGAAGATGAGACAAATCTAGAAGAAGTTACAATTAACTATAATAAAAAATCATCTAAGGTTTCATTTTTGAGTTCACAAAACATCACAATTTTAAGCTCTGACGAATTATTAAAGGCAGCTTGTTGTAACTTGTCTGAAAGTTTTGAAACAACTCCTTCAATTGATGTAAACTTTTCAGATGCCATTTCTGGGACTAAACAAATTAAAATGTTAGGATTAAGTAGTCCAAACATTCTAATATCTATTGAAAACATACCATCCATAAGAGGAGCACTTCAGTCCCATGGTCTAAATTATATTCCTGGAACATGGATTGAGAGTATTCAAATAACTAAAGGAGCTGGCAGTGTAGTAAATGGATTTGAAAGTATTACAGGGCAAATAAATGCAGAACTTAGAAAGCCTATTAATGATGATAAGTTGTTTGTAAATCTTTACGCTTCAGAAATGGAAAGATATGAGTTAAATACTCATTACAATACTAAATTATCAAATAATTGGGATTACGGATTATATCTTCATGCTAATACAAAAGACAATAGTGATGACAGAAATAATGATGGATTTAGAGATTCCCCAACAGGAGGCCAAATTAATATCTATAATAGGTTACAGTATACTAATCCCATAAAAGGATTAGTTAGTTTTATTGATTTTAATTTTGTAAATGATAAAAGAGTTTTTGGACAGAATGAATATATAGATGATCCATCAATATTTGAGCTTCCATCTCCATATTGGGGTGGATCCACAAATTCCACAAATTTTAAAGGCAATTTTAAAATGGGATATGTAAATCCTAATATTCCATATCAATCTTTGGGTTTCCAATTTTCGTATAGTCATTTTTCAGAGGGCTCAGATATTGGGTTTAGTGTTCATGATGTAGAACAAAAGAGTATTTACTCAAATTTAGTGTACAATTCTATAATTAGTGACACAAGGCATAAGATTAAAACTGGAGTTTCTTTTAGTTATGACAATTATGATGAATTTGTGAATAACATGAGAATACAAAATTTTGATTTAGATAGAAAAGAGCATTCTTATGGAGCATTTTTTGAATATAGTTATGATAACCTAGATAAAATAAATTTATCTGCTGGTATTAGATATGACAATCATAATGTAATAGGGGGGTTTATAACACCAAGACTACATTTAAATTATTTAATTTTTCCTAAAACTTCATTAAAAATATCAGCGGGAAAAGGAACTAGAATGGCAAATATATTTTCTGAGAATCATAAACTTTTTTATAGTTCAAGAATTATCTTTTTTGGAAATTCTCCCTTTGTTGATGGAGGTGGAGGAATTCAATCAAATTATTTTGATTTAAAGCCAGAATCTGCTTGGAATTATGGAGCTTCATTAATAAATAGTTTTAGATTGTTTGATAATAATGCCCAATTAATTTTAGACTATTATTTTACTGATTTTGAAAATCAGGTTGTTGTGGATTGGGAAACTCCATCTGCAATTATGTTTTACAATTTACATGGAAAAAGTTTTGCTAGAAGTTTTCAGGCTCAACTTAGCTATGAGCTCACGAGCAATATTAATATACTTTCAGCTTATAAGATTTCGGATGTAAAAACTGATTATTTCTCGGGAAGACTATACAAACCCTTAAATCCTAAAAATAGATTTTTCTTGAATTTAGATTATCAAAGTAATAGAAAAAGTAATGGCTCACTCTGGAAGTATGATTTTACATATAATTGGATAGGAGAGCAGCGTTTTCCATCTACGCAATATAATCCCATTGAATATAGAATGGATGAATTTACACCAGATATTAATCTTATTAACACTCAATTAACTAGAGTTTTTAATAAATCTTTTGAAGTGTATTTAGGAATTGAAAATGCAACTAATTATAAACAAATGAATCCAATAATAGCAAATGACGATCCCTTTGGAGAGTATTTTGATTCAACATTTGTTTATGGGCCAATATTTGGAAGAATGTATTATCTTGGACTTAGATATAGAATTAATTAAAACAAAACTTATGAAGTTTAATTTAAGTATTTTATTGTGCTATTTATTCTTTAACTATTCATTAAATATAGATGCTCAAACTAAATCTGATTTAATTTTTGTTGATGGGGTATGTGGTATGTGTGAAAAAAGAATTGAAACAAAATGTATCAATGAGAAAGGTATAAAAATGGCTGATTGGAATGTAGAAAATAGAATTTTAAAGATTGTGTACAACGAAAAAAAAATATCACTTAAAGAAATCCATAAACATATTGCTTCTTTTGGGCATGATACAAAATTAGAAAAAGCTCCCGATCAAGCTTATAATTCTCTTGAAATGTGTTGTAAATATCGAGATGAGGAAGTTGTAAAAAACCATCAATAAAAAAAAGCAGTTTAATAACTGCTTTTTTTATAGTTTATTATTATGATTACATCATCCCTGGCATTCCGCCTCCACCCATTGGTGGCATTGGAGCAGGAGAGTCTTCTTTTATATCTACCAATGCACATTCAGTAGTTAGAATCATTCCAGCTACAGAAGCCGCATTTTCTAATGCAATTCTAGTTACTTTTTTAGGATCAATAATTCCAGCTTTTAACATATCAACATACTTTTCCCTTTTCGCATCATATCCGAAATTATCTTTTCCATCCATCACCTTAGCTACAACAATACTACCTTCAGAACCAGCATTTTCAACAATAGTCCTTAACGGAGATTCTATAGCTCTTGTTACTATTTGAATTCCTGTTAGTTCATCTGAATTTTCTGCTTTTAGTTTATCTAAAGCTTTCTTAGTTCTAACTAGAGCAACACCACCACCGGCAACTATTCCTTCTTCAACAGCAGCTCTTGTAGAATTTAATGCATCATCAACTCTGTCTTTCTTTTCCTTCATCTCTACTTCGCTGGCAGCACCTACATATAATACAGCAACTCCACCTGCTAATTTAGCAAGTCTTTCTTGCAGTTTTTCTTTATCATAATCGCTTGTAGTAGTTTCAATTTGAGCTTTTATTTGATTTACTCTTGCTTTAATATCTTC
>JAAZXZ010000172.1 GCA_014239895.1 Flavobacteriaceae bacterium | reverse complement strand
TAATAGCATCATTATAGGTAATTATTATACTTTCCTCAAACTCATTCGCATACAAATAGTTTAAAACCTCTGTTCTCTGCAGTAAATTATAGGCACTAATATTATCATCATTATAAGGTTCTCTTCCTCCACTAGGAAAAAATAAAATATTTAAATTTTCATCAATAGTTTCTATATCATTTAAAAAATATGTTGCCTCTTCCTTATCAGAAAAAATTAAAAAAATTGATCTTTTTAGACTTTTAAATATTGAATAAATTATGAAAGCAAATGAAGAACCTACTGTTCCTTTAATTGATAATTTTTTTTCATTTTGGGCAATAGAATGCTCTAGTTTTTGCACTTGCAAAGACTCTGAAAAAATTTTAGTGATAGGATTTTTTATCAATCAAAAAATTTCAGCAAATATATACAAGTAGAATTTATTATTAAATTTTATTTGCTGTTTTTTATAAAGGTTTGAAGTTGATTTATCATTTTTTCACTTCCACAATAAAATGGTATGCGCTGATGCAAAGTTTCTGGATGAATATCTAATATGTTTGATTCTCCATCTATAGCTAACCCGCCAGCTTGCTCACAAATAAATGATATTGGATTACATTCATAAAGTAATCTTAGTTTCCCTTTTGGGTTTTTTGAAGTATTTGGATACATAAATATGCCTCCCTTGATTAAATTCCTATGAAAATCAGAAACAAGTGAACCAATATATCTAGAAGTATACGGCCTGTCATCTTCCTCCATTTGACAAAATTTCAAATATTTCTTTACATAATCTGGAAACTGAAAATAATTTCCCTCGTTAATAGAATAAATAGATCCTTTTTTAGGAAATTTTAAATTAGCATGTGAATGATAAAATGAACCTATAGCTGGATTTAGTGTAAATCCATTTACCCCATCTCCAGTAGTATATACAAGCATTGTCGATGTTCCATATATAATATAACCTGCTGCAACTTGGTTTCTTCCTTTTTGTAAAAAATCATCTATTGTAACACTACTGCCAATTTCACTAATTCTTCTATAAACTGAAAAAATTGTACCAACAGATACATTCACATCAATATTTGATGAGCCATCTAATGGATCTATTAGAACTACATAGCTATTCTGATTGTTTTTATCAATACTATTAACTGAAATAAAACTCTCATCCTCTTCACTAGCAAGACCACATATAATATTCCTGTTAATTAATGTATTTCTAAATTTATTATTAGCATAGACATCAAGTTTTTGTTGTTTTTCATCTTGGACATTAGTTTTTCCAGTTTCACCAATAATATCAACAAGACCTGCTTTATTAACTTCGTGATTTACCACTTTAGCTGCTAGTCTAATAGAATTTATTAATCTAGACAATTCGCCAGAAGAGTATTTAAACGAATTTTGATTGTTTATTATAAATTCACCTAATGTTTGATTTTTATTTTCCATTGGGAAACTAAAAATACTATTTAATTTATTTAGAAAAAAATTATATAATTTAGATATTTAAAATTAATTATGGACATAACTATACGTAAAGCGAAAAAAGAAGATATGAGTCGTGTCCATGAATTAATTATGGAACTTGCTATATATGAGAAATTACCACAAGAGGTTGAAATAAATCTGAGCGATTTAGTTAATGATGGATTTGGAGAGAAACCATTGTTTCATTGTTTTGTAGCAGAAATAAATTCAACAGTAGAAGGTATGGCTATTATTTACAATAGATATTCAACATGGAAAGGAAAAACTGTTCATCTTGAAGATTTAATAGTAACTAAAAATATGAGAAATAAAGGAATTGGTGCCTTATTACTTGATAAAGTAATTTTATTTGGAAAAGAAATGAGTGTAAAAAGAATTTCCTGGGAGGTTATTGATTGGAACAAAGAGGCTATTAAATTTTATGAAAGAAAAGGAGCTAAATTGATTGATGATTGGAATATAATTCATCTAAATGAAGAAGCTATTAAAAATTATCATTAGCAAAATTTAAACAAAACTCTTTTATTTGATTTCTTACCAATATAATTTTATTTCTACTTTCTTCTTTTGATAAATCAAATTTTGAAGGATCGATGAAGTTCTTATGAATTCTTAGCGCATTCATATTAGAAATAAATGGACACTTCTCATGAGCATGATTACATACAGTTATGATATAGTCAAAATTAATAGACAGATATTCTTGTACATTATTTGATGAATTACTGCTAATATCTATACCATCATCTATCATTGCCTCAATTGCAATTGGATTAACTCCATGAACTTCTATTCCAGCACTATATATATTAGCTTTCCCTTTGCAATAAGAATTAAGGTAGCCATGGGCAATTTGACTTCTACATGAATTACCAGTGCATAGTACTAATACATTTTTCATGGGAAAGTAAAATTAAACTAAAATTGAAGTATAAGTTTAGCTATTAAAAAGTAAATTAATATTCCGAAAATATCATTACTTGTTGTAATAAATGGTCCAGTTGCTATTGC
>JAAZXZ010000159.1 GCA_014239895.1 Flavobacteriaceae bacterium | reverse complement strand
TGCACATATTTTGATGGACGGAAAGTTTATCAAAAAGTTACTTCCCTTGGCTATATACTAATGGATGATGCTAGTGGAAATTATTTTGGCAGACAACTACTAAGAGATTTTTATTTTAATAGAATGCCTGAAGAAATATCTAAAAAATTTGAAGTAGAGTTTGATTTAAAAGCAGACACAATAAAAGATATGCTATATAAACATCCTAATCCTAGTACTTATCTTGCAACCTTTGCTAGGTTTTTAATTAATAATAATGATTCAGAATATACTAAGTCATTAATCAGAAAAGGATTTGAATTATTTATTGAAAGACAGATACTTCAATTTTCTGATGCCAAAGAAGTATTAATCCATTTTACTGGTTCTATTTCTTTTTATCTTCGAGAAGAACTAGAATCTTGCTTAACAAAATATAATTTAAAAGCAGGAAACATTATCAGAAGGCCAATTGAGGGATTATTAAATTACCACAAAAGAAACCTATAGATTAAATATCTATTTATAGGCAATCATAGAAATTTCAACATTTACATCTTTAGGCAATCTACTTACTTCAACAGTTTCTCTAGCAGGAGCCTGGTCATTACTAAAATAGGACCCATAAACCTCATTAACTTGTTGAAAATCATCCATATCAGATAAGAATATTGTGGTTTTTACAACATTCTTAAATGATAAATTAGCTTCTTCAAGAATTGATTTTAGATTCTCCATAACTTGTTTAGTCTCTGTTTGTATATCATCTAGAACTAACTCATCTGTATTTGGGTCAAATGCTACTTGTCCAGATATAAACATTAAATCTCCAGAAATTACTGCTTGATTGTATGGGCCAATAGGTTTTGGTGCATTAGATGTGTTTATTATTCTCTTCATATCGGTTTTGTTTTTATTATTAAAAGTATTATAAGCCAATGCAATAAGAAAAAATGCTAGACATACATAAAAAAAATTTAGAGCTTTTTTCATAATAGTATCTTTTTACTAAAACTAATTTAATTATAATATTCTATCTCTTTGTTTTCTTTTATCATATTTAATATCGCTAAGCATTCCTGATTTAATTCCTATAAAGAAATTCCATGATGCATTACTGCTAAAAGGAATCCAGCTAAAATTCATTCGCCAACTTAATAAATCTCTTTCAAACCTTAACTGAGTATAGGTCACTCCGTTGTTTTTAAAATCATATCCTGTAGAAATTCCAGTACTCCACTTCGGAGATAATTGAACATCTCCTGAAAACATTAATGAATGAGAAGATATTTCATTCTGACCTATTGAGTTACTATAATTTACCGCATAGGCTATTCGTAAACTCCAAGGTATCTTATAATTGTATAAATCATTAGGCTTCTTTTCTTCCTTTTCTTCCTTTTCTTCATTAAATCTGTTGTCAGAAAAATCCATAGCTCTTCCAAATAAATCATCATCTCTACCGCCATTTCTAACTGACTCATCAATTGAGGCCTGGTTCTTATCAGATTTTTCTCCATCACTACTACTAAATGCATAATTCAATGTTAGGTTTGCACTTGTAAGTCTAAATAACCCTCCTCCATTGTTTATGTTGAATTTATCTATTTTAACTCCATTTTCGTTAAGTGCATAAGGATCAAGAGTTGCCCCAAAATTTATATTCATTTTATTTTTAAATAACTGAGTTCCTCCTGTCATTCTAACGGGACTTAAGTTTAAGGAATCTGCCGCAATATTATAAGAGGTTGAAAAATTCAAATTATTAAGAATAACCATCTTTTTTAATTCTAGGTCATCACTTTCCTTATCAACTACCTTAGCTTCAATATTATTTGCTAAAGACAAACCTATAGAACTAGAATACATTTTATTAGGTTGACCAAAAATTGAGCCCTCAAATCTACTATATTCAACATCAGATGTTGTGAGTCCATCTGCGCTAACAACCTCATAGGTTTCATAATATTGATTAAAAGCAGGAGCAAGGCTATAGCTAATTGATGGACGAAGAACATGCCTTATTGCATGTAGGTTCTTTTTATTTTTAAAATCATACATACCATAAACTGTTGTGCCTAAACTAGCTGAGAAGTTATATGTGTTAAATGCATCATATCCTTTATTATCAATTGTAAGCACTTCCTGGTTTTCAATATCAAAACTTCTTTCAATAGTATTAAACACCATTGTTGCATTATAATTAGCACTTGTAGAAAAACTTAAGTATTTAAAGAGTTTAAAATTAGTGCTTAGAGGAATACTGTGCTGAAAACCTGATTTTGCTGAATCAAACATTTCTTTGGTAAAAAAAAGTGAATCAGTTGTTTGAATCCTGTTTTCTCCTCTTACACTATACTGAAAATTAATATTCTGTAAAAATCCTTTTTTAGTACCACTTTTAGGAGCAAAAGGAAAAATCCTAGAAACATTAGTTTGAAATGAGGGTAATGTCATATTTATTACTTGAGTGTTTGTATTCTGAGAATGCGTAACAGAAAGGCTTAAATTAACTTGTGGTTCCCCAGTAAATGTCTTAGAATAAGAAATAGATGATGACAATGAATTGTTAAGATAGTTTGCTGCATTAAGTTGATTAATTGACTGTTGATAATACTTGCTACTCCCAAGGTTTACTGATGCTGAAAATCTAGAATTTGGGTTTGATTTTGAATCTTTTGAGTGAGACCACCTTAAATTATATATAGATGATTTAGAGTAATC
>JAAZXZ010000041.1 GCA_014239895.1 Flavobacteriaceae bacterium | reverse complement strand
GATTTATATAAATATATTTCAGGAGGGTATAATCTAGCAACCTCAATAGACTAATTTTTGAAAAAAAATAATTTACTTAAAGTATCTGAGCTAAATATTAAGCTTGCCAACACATCTCCAAACAATACTTTATTAAACAATGTTTCATTTGACATATCTAAAAATCAAATCGTAGGATTAGTTGGTGAATCAGGTAGTGGGAAATCCCTTACTGCTCTTTCAATATTGCGTTTATTAAATTCTAAAATATATAATACTTCTGGAAAAATTATCTTTAATAATAAGAATATTTTAGAATTAAATTTAGATGAAGTTCAGAGAATTAGAGGGAAAGAGATTGCTATGATCTTTCAAGAACCAATGAGCGCTCTTAATCCTACCATGACTATAGGAAATCAATTAATTGAAATATGTAATAGACATTTAGATTTAAATCATAATGAAATTATAAAAAGAATTCACGATTTAATCATTAAGGTAAAGCTTGATAATATTAAAAATCTTTTAAAAAAATTTCCTCACGAAATATCTGGAGGACAGAAACAAAGAGTTATGATAACTATGGCTCTTTTGTGCAACCCCTCATTGTTAATTGCAGATGAGCCAACAACTGCTCTTGATGTTCCTGTACAAAAAGAGATCCTTCAGCTAATAAAAGATTTGCAAAAAAGTGAAAATTTAAGCGTTCTTTTTATTTCTCATGATCTTTCTATAGTTAGAAAAATTGCTGATAAAGTTGTTATTCTGAAATCTGGAGAAATTATTGAACAAGGAAGTAATTCTACTTTGTTTAATAATCCGAAAAACCCTTATACAAAAGCACTCCTTTCCATTAAGCCTTCTAAAACTATTCGGTTGAAAGAATTGCCTACAATTGAAAAAATTCTTAACAAGAATTTTAAAAATGAAATAATTGCTCCTAAGACAAGATTTAAAAAACTCAATAAAATATATTCAAAACCTCCACTGTTAAAAATTTCTAACATCAATAAAAACTATATTTCAAAATTAGGAGTGTTTAGTAAGCAGGATAGTTTCAAAGCATTAAAAAAAATAAATCTAGAGCTTTATCAAGGAGAGACATTAGGTCTTGTAGGCGAATCTGGATGTGGAAAAACTACATTAGCAAAAACAATATTACAAATTGAAAAAGCTCATTCTGGTACTATTATCTATAAAGGAGAGGATATAACACAATTATCTAAAAGAGACCTTAAACAGTATAGGAAAGATGTCCAGTTAATTTTTCAAGACCCCTATTCATCCCTAAACCCTAAATTAAATGTTTGTGAAACGATTATAGAGCCAATAAAATATCATAAGATATTAACTAACAAGAGGGCTCTTATTAAAAGGGCTACTCAATTATTAATTGATGTTGGTTTATCTGCAGATTTTCTTTATAGATATCCGCATGAACTATCAGGGGGGCAAAGACAAAGAATAGGGATTGCAAGAGCAATTAGTCTAAATCCCAAAATAATAATCTGCGATGAAGCTGTTTCAGCATTAGATGTTTCTGTCCAAGCTCAAGTACTTAATCTTCTAAATAAATTAAAAGATCATTACAATTTCACATATATATTTATATCTCATGACTTATCAGTAGTCAAACACATGTGTGATAATATTATAGTAATGAATAGGGGGAAAATAGAGGAATCTGGAGATCCAGATAAAATATTTGCTAGCCCTAAAAAAAAATATACCAAAAAATTAATTGATGCTATTCTCTAGTTAGAAGCAAATTAAAAAACAAGCGATTATGAAAAAAACAATATTTAAAACTCTTCTTTTCTCTTTATTAATAACTAATATTTGCTATGGTCAATACTCTTCCGAACAAGTTGATTCTATAATGGGATATGCTATGGACAAATTCAATGTTGCTGGAGTAGCAGTCGCAATAGTAAAAGATGGTGAGATAATACATTCAAAAGGCTATGGCATTAAATCATCTGACACAAAAAGCCCTGTAAACAACCATACTAATTTTGCAATTGCTTCAAACAGTAAAGCTTTTACCACAGCAGCTCTGGCAATTTTAGTCGAGGAGGGTAAAATAACATGGCAAGACAAGGTTAAGGATCATATTCCTGAGTTTAAGATGTATAATCCGTATGTAACTGAAAACTTTAATATTCAAGACCTTCTAACGCACCGAAGCGGACTAGGTTTAGGTATTGGGGACTTAATGTTTTTCCCCGATGGCTCAAATTTTACAATAGATGATGTATTATCTAGTTTTCAGTATTTTAAACCTGTATCTGCTTTCCGAACACAGTTTGATTACGATAACTTATTGTATTTAGTAGCTGGTGAAATTATTAAACGAGTTTCGGATATGTCATGGGAAGATTTTATTTCAGAACGAATTTTTCAACCTCTAAATATGGATAACTCCTCCCCTTCTTTAGAAGCGATAAAGAATAAAAGCAATTTAGCCTCACCCCACAATAGCGCTGACGGGGAATTGATTGTACTTCCTAATTTTGAAGAGATGATTAATGGAGCGGCCGGTGGAATTTATGCCAATGTCGATGATTTATGTAATTGGATGCTGTTGCATTTAAATAAAGGCAAGTATGGCAAAGATTTAGAAAATCAATTATTTACTGAGGACAGTCAAAATGAAATGTGGAAAATACATACGGTAACCGATGTTAATAGAAACCCTCGTTATAATTCGCATTTTTCAGGATATGGCTTGGGCTGGGGTTTAACAGACGTAAAAGGAAATATGAGGGTAGATCACACCGGTGGATTACCTGGTATGCTTTCATTAACTGCGATGATACCAGATTTAAATTTAGGTATAGTAATACTTACGAATACTGAACCTGGGGGAAGTGCATTCTTTTCATCTGTGGGTCTTACTATTATGGATAGTTATTTAGGATTAGATGATTTTCAGTGGATAGAAAAGAATTACGAAAGACTATCTGCAAGATTAGAAAGTGGAGATGAAGTGACTAAAAAAGTGTGGGCAACAGTCGCAAAAGCAAATGATACACACATAGTATCGGAAGATTATATTGGCATCTATGAAGATGCTTGGTTTGGCAAAGCAGAAGTATTTATGAAAAAAGGCCAATTATGGTTTAAATCGCATCGCTCACCAAAACTAAATGGCCCAATGGCTTTTTACAAAGCCAATAGTTTTGCTATTAAATGGGAGTACAAAGACATGAATGCTGATGCTTTTGCAATGTTTACTTTAGATGAAAAAGGAAGAGCACAAAGTATAAAGATGAAAGGGATATCTCCTAATATTGATTTTAGTTTTGATTTCCAAGATTTAGATTTAAGAAGAGTAAATAATAATTAATTTTGTTTTATAGTAGTCCTGCCCCCTAACTAGGAAGCTTAGGAAAATTGTGAAAATTTCAGTAAACTTGAGTTATGACAAAAATTTGGGAATCTAAAGATTTTAAAAATTCAAACCTATATCAATTTTTATCTTATGTCAATCAAAAACATGGGCTAGCATTAAATGATTATGCTGCGCTTCACCAATGGTCTATAGATAAGTTAGAAGATTTTTGGATGACAATAGCATTATTTTTTGATATTGATTTTGTGGCCAAACCTGTAAAAATTTGTAACATTCAAATTCCATTCTATAAAACTCAATGGTTTGTCAATAGCACTTTGAGTTATAGTTCGCACCTCCTGCGTCATGCTAAGCCAAATTCAGTTGCAATGATCTATAAAAATGAATTAGGAGATCAAATAAAGATTTCATGGAATTCTCTCTTGAATAAAGCTTCGGATATAAAAAATCAACTTATAGAGGCTAAAGTTAAAAAAGGAGATGTTGTTGCTGGATATTTATTAAATCATCCTGATACAATTGCTTCTTTTATTGCAACAAATTCCCTGGGAGCAATTTGGTCTTGTTGTTCTCCTGATTTTGGACTTGAAAGTATAGTAGATAGATTTGGTCAACTAAAACCCAAAGTACTTTTAGCGCATAATAAATATACTTATGGTGGGAAACCGTTTGATCAATCAAAAAAAATTATAGCATTAGAAAAAAGACTGTCCTCTATAAGAAAAACATTAGTTTTCTCAGGCAGTTTTGAAGATTGGGATTTAAAATCAAAATCATGGGTTGATTTACAGCCTGTATCTGTCCCATTTGAACATCCTATTTGGGTGTTGTTTTCCTCTGGCACAACGGGAAAGCCAAAAGCAATAACACATAGCACTGGTGGCATTCTCATTGAACAATACAAATCTCTGGCATTACATCAAAATTTACTTGTGGGTGAAAGATTTTTTTGGAATACTACCTCTGGATGGATGATGTGGAACTATGCACTTGGATCTCTTCTATGTGGAGCCGTGCTCTGCCTGTATGACGGGGCTGCGAACTTTCCTGATTTAGGTGCTCAATGGCGTTTTGCAAAGGCAGCAAAAATTAATCATTTCGGAAATGGTGCTCCATTATATATTCAAAGTATGAAACAAAATATAAAAGAAGTTAATGCCGTTGATTTACCAGATTTAAAAACCTTAGGGTCAACTGGATCACCGCTGTCTACAGATGCCTTTATATGGTTGCAAAAAAAATTACCTAAAGTTCAAATCATTTCATTAAGTGGAGGGACTGATGTGTGTTCTGCCTTTATTGGAGGAAGCCCAATGCTCCCTGTTTATGCTGGATACTTGCAATGTAAAATGCTCGGTGCTGCAATAGAGTCCTGGGATGTAAATGGGAATTCAATAGAAAATGAAACTGGAGAATTAGTTTTAGCTAAACCTATGCCTTCAATGCCTATTTACTTTTGGGGCGACAATAATTTTGACAAGTATTATGATTCGTACTTTTCTAATAATTCAAATGTTTGGACACATGGTGATTGGATTTCTATTGATTCTAAACGCGGAATATTAATGCAAGGGCGTTCCGATGCTACTTTAAATCGTAATGGCATTAGAATTGGTACTTCTGAAATTTACATGGCATTAGACAGATTAGATAATATTAAAGATTCTTTAATTATTGAATTTCCAATGAAGGAGAGCTCTAGTAGTCAGTTATTTCTTTTTATAGTAGCCACAAATTCTTTAAATGAAAAGTCAAAAACTGAAATTAAACAACATCTAAAAAAGCAATGTTCACCGCGTCACGCTCCAGATTATATTATCCCGGTAAAAGAAATTCCTTATACAATAAGCGGAAAAAAAATGGAAATTCCTGTTAAAAAAATATTCTCAGGATTCTCAATTGATAAAGTTGCCGCTCCTGGAGCTATGCGTAATCCTGAAAGTCTAAATGCTTTTGTAGAAATTAGAAATAAAATGAGTTTTTAATAAAAAAATTCAGGTTAAAAATCAATTTCGAGTATTTCTTGATCAGTATTTTTTCCAGTTCCTAGGCTGTCTATAACAAATTTATTACACTCCAATTCAATTGTCATATAATCAGGTTTTTCAAACACTTCCTGTGATACATTTAAAATAGAATCTTGATAACAGCTTTTCATATATAGCCCCCAAATAGGTAAGGCCATTGTTGCTCCTTGTCCATATGCTATCTCCTCAAAATGAATAGCTCTGTCTTCTGCGCCTACCCAAACCCCTGTAACCAAATTAGGGACCATCCCAATAAACCATCCATCACTTTGATTTTGGGTAGTTCCAGTTTTTCCTGCAATTGGATTTTTAAATTCATACGGATATCCTGTTACCACATTTTTGTATGCTAAATTATGTTCATCTGAGCCCACGGTTCTCAATCTAGTTCCAGAACCTGAGCGGGTAACTCCCTCTAATAAATTCACTGTTACATATGCAGCCTCCTCACTTAATACATCTCTTGTTTCAGG
>JAAZXZ010000170.1 GCA_014239895.1 Flavobacteriaceae bacterium | reverse complement strand
CTTTTTCTTATGGTTTTATCAATACTAGACCGAATTGGCCTATTTATTATGTCCTTTTCATAATCATAAAAATTATTAATTATATAGCCTGACGCAATTGCAATAGAAGAACATAAAATAATTGCAAATAGATATGGATCTAATATAACATCAAGAATATTTTCTTTATCACCTAGAATAAAAATTGAAGTTAAATACTGAGCAATAGCTATTGCTAGAATATTATATAATCTTATAACTGAGAATAAACTAAAGAATTTAAAAATTATTGACTTCAAATTTTAAAGAAACTTAAACAGTAATTAAAAATAGTATACAACTTTTAACTTGTGATCTTTTAATTGTTTTCTTGCTTTCTCAAAATTTTCTGTGAATCCTAATATATATCCTCCCCCTCCAGAGCCACACAATTTTAAGAAATAAGAATCATTATCAATTCCTTTTTTCCACACGCCATGGAATTCTTTAGGTATCATTGGTTTAAAGTTTTTTAATACTATCCTTGATAATTTTTTGGTATTATTAAAGAGGTCGCTTAAATCCCCATTAAGAAAATTGTCTACACATAAATTTGTGTATCTAATGAATTTCTCATTCATGATTTTTCTAAAACCATTTTTTTTCATTTTTTCCATAAAAATATTAACCATTGGTGCAGTTGAACCAATCTTTCCACTATCCATTAAAAAAACAGCTCCATTTCCTATACTTTTTTGTGAGGGTATTCCCGTAACTTTTATGTCTTTCTTAGAATTAATTAAAATTGGTATGCTTAGATAGCTGTTTAGTGGATCTAAACCAGATGATTTTCCATGAAAATGAGATTCCATTATAGAAAAAATATTTTTAAGGTTGATTAATTTTTCTCTAGTTAAATTTTCTAATACAGTTATTTTTTCAAATGCATATTTATCATAGACAGCAGCTACCAAGGCTCCACTACTTCCAATACCGTATCCTTCAGGAATAGACGAATTAAAATGTAATCCTTTATCAATATCGGAACTAAACTTCTCTAAGTCTAATTTTATTTTTGATGATTTTAAATATTTTAAAAACCCTCTAAGAGTTTCATTAGAAGCCTTAGACATGGAGTTTATCTTATTTGGGATTTTTAAAGCTCCTTTATAAAAATTAAAAGGAATTGATAGGCCTTTGGAATCTTCAATAATTCCATATTCTCCAAAAAGCAAAATTTTAGAGTAAAATAATGGTCCATTCATATAACAAATATATTACAAAATTACAATTGTACCGCTCCTTTTCCTACTTTATCTGATATAAATGAATAGTTTTTACAGTATTTTTTTAATTCACTTTCTATAAATAATTCAACCTCCTTTTCTCCTTCTTTCGGATATAATACATGAACATTTGCTCCAGCATCCAAAGTAAAACAGATAGGAATCTTAGTGGTTTCTCTATAACTTTTTATACTATTTATTATCTTCAAAGTATTGGATTTTATTAATACATATGATGGATTACTTGTCATCATCAATGCATGTAGCATCATTGCCTCTTCTTCTATTAAGCTTGTAAAAGAATGAAGATTGCCATCTTTTAATATTGATTTTAATCTAATTACATTCTTTTGAGCAATCTTATATCTCTTGTCAGCATAAATATGATTTTTCATTAATTCATGACCTTGAGAACTGGAGACTTGTTTTGGCTCAGTATCAACCAACAGAATAGTATCATTATAATCTAAAAAATCCTTACAAATTTCATACGGATATTTAATAGAATATAAATCTGTGCTTTTCTCTATGTCTATATGTTTTCCCCATAAGTTAATTCCCCCTAATATACTTCTACATGCACTTCCTGAACCAATTCTAGAGAGGAAGGAAGCTTTCTTATAAAAATATTCTTCTTTCATAGTTGAATCAAGATCTTTTTCCAAGGACATTATACACAAAGCCAATGCACTCATTCCGCTAGCTGAAGATGCAATTCCACTACTATGGGGAAAAGTATTTTCAGTAGTAACTTTAAAACTATATCTCTTTAAATAGCTGCAGTATTTTAAAATGTTTCTAAAGAAAAGATCTATTTTAGGTTTAAATTCATCAATTTTCTTATCCTTGTAATAAACATCAAATAATATATTATTATCAGCCTTACTTTTTTTATTCAATTCTAGGGTAGTAATTGTTCTGGAATTACTTAAAGTAAAACTAATAGATGTATTTTTTGGGGTCTGATTCTTATTTTTACCCCAATACTTTATTAAAGCAATATTACTTGGTGATGACCATGTATAAGAGCTAGTATCAGGAAAATTAGTGAAGTTATTAGCTGTAAAATTCTCTTCAGACATAAAATAATATTGGATGGATTGTTGTGCGGGCGGAGAGACTCGAACTCTCACACCTTGCGGCACTAGATCCTAAGTCTAGCGTGTCTACCAATTCCACCACGCCCGCAAATTGATGTGCTAATATAAACAATACTTTCAATATTTAGATTATTCGTAAGATTAAAAGTATTCTCTGTTTTTGTATTTTTACTACATGAGTACAAAAGCTAATTCTAATTCTAATTTTTCCATTAAAGAAATTCAAAAATTAGTTGATATTAATTATGGGTTTTCATGTACTTTGAAAAAATTAGATGGTGAGAAAGACTTCAACTATAGGCTTATAACAAAAAAGGGGAAGACATATTACCTAAAAATATATCCTAAGAATACCGATTTAAATTTTATTAAATTTCAAACTAAATTATTAAATTATTTATCTAAAAAAACAAGATTAAAAACTCCGAAAAATTTATTGTCTAAAAGTGGTTCTAACTATTCTATCTTTAGAGATAAAAAAGGCTTTATAAGGTATTTCAGAATTAATTCATGGATAGAAGGCAGACTATGGTCAAAAATAAATCCTATTACCAATAATCTAAGGTTTGAATTAGGAAAAGAGGCTGCTTTAATTACTAAAAAGTTGAAAAATTTTAAAAGTGATTTTGCTAATGCAGAAATGCAATGGGATATATCAAGCTCATTATGGACAAAACAATATTTAAAATTTATAAAAAAAAGTAGTGAGAAAAAAATAATAAAGTCTTTTCAAAATAAGTTTGAGAAAGAATTGAAAAAATTCAAAAAACTAAGAAAATCTTTTATCCATAATGATGTAAATGATAATAATATAATTGTTTCTAACAGCTTATATACTCCCGAAATTAATGGAATTATTGACCTTGGAGATTCTATAAATACGCAAATAATTAATGATGTTGCCGTAACGTGTGTATATGCAATGATGAAATGTGAAAATCCACTTGAAGCAGGAGTTAATGTTGTTAAAGGGTATAATTCTGTATTTAAATTAGAAGAAGATGAAATTGAATTCCTATACCTAGCAATAGCTATGAGGCTTATCATATCAATAACAAAATCTTCAATTAATAAAATTGAAAACAAAGAAAATGAGTATCTATTAATAAGTGAAGATGAGGCAATAAAATTAATTAAAAAATGGGATACAGTTAATCAGGAGTTAGCAACGTATTCTTTTAGAAATGCTTGTGGTTATACTGCTCACCCAAATGAAAACAAATTTAATAAATGGTCCAAAAATAGGATTTTTAAAATAGCTGATATTTTTCCATCAATTAAAAAGAAAAATTTCTTCAATATTGATCTTAGTGTTTCTAGCAATTGGTTAGAAAATAAGCTTATTGGTAAGAATATTGACTTATTTGAAAATAAAATTAATTTGCTCAAAAAATTAAAAAGCAATTCAATTATTGCTGGAGGATATTTGGAGCCCAGGATTTTATATAACAGTAATAATTATTCAAGGCTTGGAAATAATGGGATTGAAAATAGAACAATACATCTTGGTGTAGATTTTTGGATAAATAAAAATACCCCAATCCATGCCTTTATTGATGGTGTAGTAGTTGTAAAGACAAATAATAACTCTAAAAAAGGGTACGGGGGTCTAATTATTCTAGAGCATAAAATAAAAAATTTAAAATTTTATAGTCTTTATGGTCATCTGTGTAACGTTAAAAGATTAAAAATTAAAATTGGAGATAAAATTAAGAGAGGATCTGAAATAGGTATTGTAGGAGATTATAATGTGAATGGTAACTGGGCTCCTCATCTGCACTTCCAATTAATGCTGAGTCTACTAGATTTTAAAAACGATTTTCCAGGTGTGTGTTACTACTCTGAAAAAAGTATTTGGAGCAGTATTTGTCCTGATCCAAATAAAATTTTTAAATCTAAAAATCTAAATACAAATAATCAAGATTCTAACGAAGTATTGATAAGTCTAAGAAAAAAATATCTTGGAAAGAATTTAAGTCTAAGTTATAATAAACCAATAAAAATTGTTAGAGGTAAAGATCAATATTTGATCGATGATAATGGAAGAAAATATCTTGATACAGTAAATAATATTGCTCATGTTGGGCATGAAAATGAGAACGTAGTTAAAGCTGGTCAAAAACAAATGGCTATTCTAAATACAAACACTAGATATCTTCATCCTAATCTTATTAGACTTAGTGAAGAAATACTTAAGACATTTCCAAAAAAACTAAGTACAATCTATTTTGTTAATTCCGGCAGTGAAGCAAATGAATTAGCAATTAGATTAATGAAGAATTATACGGGTCAAAATGATATTATTGTATTTGAAGGCGGATATCATGGAAGCACAAATAGTACCGTTGAAATAAGCAGTTATAAATACATGGGGAAAGGAGGTGGTGGTGAATCTAAACATGTACATTCAATTCCAATGCCAGATGTCTTTAGAGGGAAATATACGGGATTAGAATCTTCAAAAGAGTATGTAAATGAAGTTGCTAAGAAAGTTGATAAAATTAAGTCAAAAGGAAAATCTATCGCAGGAATGATTATAGAGCCTATTATTAGTTGTGGTGGCCAAATTGAACTTCCAAATAATTTTCTCAAAAACACATATAAAATTATAAAAAAGAATAAGGGACTATTAATATCAGATGAAATACAAACTGGTTTTGGAAGAGTTGGAGAAAAGTTTTGGGGATTTCAGTTACACGATGTAATTCCAGATATAGTAACTCTTGGGAAACCTATGGGTAATGGACATCCAATTGGAGCAGTTGTCTGCACTAAAGAAATTGCCGATAAATTTAATAATGGAATGGAATTTTTTAGTTCATTTGGTGGAAATCCTGTTTCATGTTCCATAGCTCTTTCTGTTCTAAAGGAATTGAAAAAAAACAAACTTCAAAAAAATGCAGAAATTATTGGAAATTATATTAAATCTGAATTGAAAAAAGTAAGTAAAGAATTTTCTATTATATCTAATGTAAGAGGTAAAGGTTTATTCCTAGGGTTTGAACTTACATCCAATAAATTAAATCCATTGCCTGATCAAGCTAACTACCTAGTTAATAGAATGAAAGAATATGGAATACTAATGAGTTCTGATGGAATTGATAAAAATGTAATTAAAATTAAGCCACCCTTAGTTTTTAATAAGGATAACACAGACACCTTAATATATTTTCTTAGAAAAGTACTAAAAGAAGACCCTATGAATATTAAATTATAAACTAGAACTTTCTCTCAGGATTATAGAAAGAAGTGTCTATAATAGGAGTTTTTTCTGAGACAAAGTCTGAGACTAGTTTACCTGTTCCAGTACTCATACTCCACCCCGTCATATTATGTCCAGTAGCAATAACAATATTTTTAATTTTAGTAGATCTTCCAATATAAGGAAGTCCATCCGCAGAAATTGCTCTTAATCCAAAAGCAGCCTTACTCCTAACATCTTCATTAATTTTTAAATTAGGGTAATAAGAACATGCAGAATTTGCAATTGCATCAACTCTATTTCTTCTTATATTATTATTATTAACAGAGGCTATTTCCATTGTTCCAGAAAATCTAGTAAAACCATTCATTGGAGTAATTGCACATTTTGACTCTACAAGGATTGCAGGTAAATTTATTTTTGTTTCTTCACAAACATTCATGCTATAACCTTTCCCTGACTGTAACAATAATTTAACTCCTATTTTATTACATAAGTAATTAGTCCAAGGTCCAGCGGCAAACACGTATTCATCAAATTCCATGTGCTGACCATCAAAAAATATTTTTTTTATTTTTTCACCTTCCAATACAAAATTATCAATTAATGTATTCTTGAATATCCTTACGCCTTTACGCAATAAGAATTCTTTAAGTACAGACATAAATTCACCTGGAGTTGAATGATGATCACATTTAAAATAGGCCCCACCAATTGAATCAATTTCTACATCAGGCTCAAGCTGTTTTATTTCAGATTTATTAATCATTTTTGCCACTAGCCCATTTTCAATTGCTAATTTAACTGTATGCTCTTCATGTAGCATAGCTTTTTCAGTCTTACAAAGCATCAGAAGTCCTTTTTTTTCATAATGAAATTTAAAGTTGTTTTCATCTTTTATTTCCTGTAATAAATCTTGACTTAAAAGAGAAAGATTTAATATTCCTGGTATTGAATTTATGACATGCTTATCAGTACAGGACTTATAAAATGCATACATCCATTTAAAAAATTCCATATTAATTCTTGGCTCTATATATAGTGGACTTGATGAATCAAACATCCATCTTATTCCTTGTTTTATAATACCAGGTGCTGCAAGTGGAATAATATGCCCTGGACATAGATATCCAGCATTAATATAAGAAGCTCCAGAGTCTAATGAAGACTTGTCAATTATAGTAACTTTATGACCATCTTTTATAAGATAATATGCTGAGCATAATCCTATAATACCTCCACCAATTATAGCAATATTTTTAGACATAGTTATATGACTTGAAATCCATAAGCATAAGGATCATCTTTATCAATAATAATTTTATTGTACCCATATATCATTGCCCAACCCTTAATTTTTGGAATAATTGTCTTTTGTGAACCCATTATTGATTCCTCTTTAATTGTTCCAATGAATTTAGAACCTATATAGCTCTCATGAATAAATTCATCATTTAATTTTAATTTACCCTTAAAGTACATTTGGGCCATTCTTGCTGATGTTCCTGTTCCACATGGAGATCTGTCAATTGCTTTATCACCATAAAAAACTGCATTTCTTGAACAAGAAGATGGATCGATTTTATCACCTACCCATAGTATGTGTGAAACATCCTTGATAGTAGAATCTATTGGATGAATAAACTTTTCTGGAAATTCTAAATTAATTTTACTTCTTATTTCTTGGGAATATCTAATTATATCACTAGCTGTATAATTTTCTATTCCTGAAAAATTTTTTTGATAGTCAACTATAGCATAAAAATTTCCTCCATACGCAACATCGAAATTTATTTCACCTAATTCAGTTGAAATTATACTTAAATCTTCTGAGCATAAATAGCTTTCAACATTAGTAAGCTCTACCCATTTAACTTTTCCTTTTTCATATAAATAATTTATTTCAATAATTCCTGCAGGAGTTTCAATTTTTAACACTCCATCTTTTTTAGGCTTGATGAGTTTTTCTTCAATTGCAATCGTAACAGCTCCAATGGTTCCATGGCCACACATTGGTAAGCATCCTGAAGTTTCTATGAATAAAATGCTGAAATCATTTTCTGGATTATGTGGTGGATAAATCATAGCTCCACTCATCATATCATGACCCCTTGGCTCAAACATTAATCCCTTTCTAATCCAATCATATTTTTGTAAAAAGAATTGACGTTTTTCACTCATATCTTTGCCTTCAAGTATTGGCGCTCCTTCAACTACTAATCTAAGAGGATTTCCGCAGGTATGGGCATCAATACAAGTAAAGCTAGTTTTATTCATTTTTAGTTTTATTAATGTATTTGTTTATTCTCTCTTCTAGAATAGATAAAGTAACCGTTCCCTGTGATAAAATAACTTCATGGAAATCTCTAATATTAAATTTATTTCCGAGCTGATCCTTTGCTTTTTTTCTTAATTCACGAATTTTAATTTCACCAATTTTATAGGATAATGCTTGACCTGGCCATGAAATATATCTATCTACCTCAGTATTTATCTCATGGAGGGATAATGCTGTATTCTTTGACATATATTCTACTGCTTCTTCTCTTGTCCATCCCATAGCATGTATTCCTGTGTCTACAACAAGACGACATGCTCTCCACATTTCATATGTCAATTTTCCAAATTGCTCATATTTAGTAGTATATATTCCCATATCATCAGCTAAAAATTCACTATATAAACCCCAGCCCTCACCAAATGCTGATAAATATAAATTTCTTCTAAATCTCGGTATGCTATCTCCCAATTCATTATTCAATGAACCTTGAAGATGATGACCAGGTACTCCTTCATGAGCTGTAAGTGCTGGAATAGTATATAAAGTTCTACTTTTAAGATCATATGTATTTACCCAATAATATCCTGGTTCAGTACTATTTTTAGATGTACCAACATATCTTCCTCCTGTATACTTAGGAGCTATTGCATCTGGTACCGGCGCAACTCCGTAAGGCTTTCTTGGCAGTGTTTTGAAAAATTTTGGAAGTTTTGCGTCTATCCTTTTTGAAATATCTCTTGCAAACATTAATAATTCTTTAGGTGTTTTAGCATAAAACTTCTCATCTGTTCTTAAAAATTTTAAAAAGTCATCAAAGCTTCCCTTAAATTTTAAATCAGAAATTATTTTTATCATTCCCTGTCTAATTCTATTAACCTCACCTAATCCTATTTTATGGATTTTATCTGCATTATAGCTTTTACTAGTGGTATAAAAATTAATTCTATTTTGATAATAATCTAATCCATTTTCAATTTCAGAAATTCCAATTTTAGTTCTTGTATTTGGAAAATATTCATTTTCAAAAAATTCTTTGATTCTTTTAAATTCAGGTATAACTGATTCTTCTATTGCCTTTTGACCTTCATACAATATTGAATCAATTTGACTCTGATTTAAATCATCTGGCAAATTCTTAAAAGGAGAATAGAAATAATTGTCTTTATGATCCCTAGTAATATGATCATTATAAGTTGATTCGTATCCCTTAAAAATAACAAGTGGTTGAGATACTCTTTTTGATAATCCCTCTCTAAGGTTAACAAAATATTGATCTACATAATTTGGAATTGCATTTAATTTGTTTAGATAATTTTTTACCTGATTATAATTATAGAGCGGTCTAACCATATATCCTAAACTACTATGAAAACCAGCATCTGATAGTAATGGATTTAGGTATCTCTCAAATTCATAATAATCAATAATGTCTTGAAGTTTAAAACCTAGTAATTTAAATGAAATTTTATCATTATCGTCTAAGTATGTGGTATCTATTAATGATAATCCTAATAAAAGTTCATTAGCAAAATCAGCTTCATTCTTATAATGTTCTTTTGTTACTAACCCTAATGGATACTTTTTTGAATCATACCCTTCATGGTCTTGATAAGTATTAATTACTTCATTTAAGCGATCTGAATTTTTATTGCTTTTAAATTGATTGCAAGACTGAATAGTGATTATTAGTAAGACTATTGTAATTATTCTGTATAAGTTCATAATAAGTTTTATTTTTCAAAACGACATTCTCCTTTTCAAGTTATTACTCCATTTATAGTTCGTTTTATCTTTAATGGATTGTTGTTTTTTAATTCATCTGGAAGTAATGCATCAGGAAAATCTTGAAAACTAAATGGTCTTACCCATCTTTTTATAGAGTGAATTCCAACTGCTGTAAACCTACTATCCGTTGTTGCAGGATATGGGCCTCCATGAAGCATTGAAGGACAAACATCTACTCCTGTAGGAACATCGTCAAAAATTATTCTACCTACTCTTGATCCAAGTAAATCAATTACATCTTTATTTTGAGATATTTCATCTTTTTCACCAATAATTGTACCTGTAAGCTGACCTTGGATAGAAGAAATAACTTTTTTTAAGTCATCCATGTCATTACATTTAATAATCAAAGAGAATGGGCCAAACACTTCATGATGTAAATTCTTGTTTTGAATAAAAACATTCGAATTAACAGTTGATAATATATGTTTTGGATAATTTTCTTTATTAATCAAATTTGATTGATCATATATCTCAACATCTTTATTAGATGTTATTTGATTAGCATTTAAATTATAAGCATTAAAAATATTAGGATGCAACATACATGAAGGTTCAATTTTCTTTAACTCTGAGGATAGACATTCGATAAATCTATTCATTTCATCTCCATTAACAGAAATTATCATACCAGGATTTGTACAAAATTGCCCTGATCCAACTGTAATTGATTTAGCAAAATTGATTGCTAGATCTTCATAATCATTTTTAATTTTATTAGGCATGATTATTATTGGATTTGTACTGCCCATTTCAGCAAAAACTGGGATAGGTATATCTCTTTTTGATGCTAAATCATATATTGATCTTCCTCCTTTTAGACTTCCAGTAAAACCAACTGCTTTAACATTTGGATGTTTTACTAATTGAACTCCAACACTTATGCCTTTACTATTTAAATTAGAAAAAACACCATCAGGCATTTTATTTTTCTTAGCGGCACTTATAATTGCATGCGCTACTATTTCCCCTGTGCCTGCATGCATAGGATGAGATTTTACAATAACAGGACATCCAGCAGCTAAGGCTGAAGCGGTATCACCTCCAGCAGTTGAATAAGCTAGTGGAAAATTACTTGCTCCAAAAACAACTACTGGACCAAGTGGTATCATCATTTTTCTTAAGTCAGGTTTTGGAATTGGCTCTCTATCAGGAATAGCTGTATCAATTGAAGCTTCTACCCAACTACCATCCAAAACTAAATCTGCAAAAGATCTTAATTGACCTATTGTTCTTTTTAATTCACCTCTAGATCTTCCAGCTGGCAATCCAGTTTCAGAGCAATAAACTTCAAGCAAAGTGTCACTAATAAATGAAATTTCATCAGCAATAGAATTTAAAAATTTTGATCTTTCATTTGGAGTAGTTTTTTTATAATCTTCAAAAGCATTTTTTGCAAGATCTAAACTCTGATTTATTTCATCATTATTCGCTTCATAAAAAATTTGATCATTTTTTTTATTTAATTCTGGATTAAATGTTTGAAATGTCACATTTCCTGAAGAAGATAGTTTGTTTCCAATAAAATTTTTACCTGTAAGCATATAGTTGTTTAATAATTGTATTTTGATAAATCTGGTCTTGATTCTAATGCAGTTTCTATTATAGAAATAACTGATTTTCTTTCCTCACCGCTTAAAGGCAATCTAGGAGCTCTAACATTCTCTGACCCCAAACCTGTATAAGTTTCAGCCAGTTTAATATTTTGAACCAATTTTGAGTTAATATCCAATTCTAATAGAGGAAGGAACCACCTATATATACTTATTGCATCATCAATTTTTCCGTTTTTCTGTAATTTATATATAGCGACTGTTTCATTTGGAAATGCGCAAACAAGACCAGCTACCCAGCCAACTGCACCCATTATCAGACTCTCCAATGCTACAGTATCTACACCAGTCATTATTTTTAATCTATCACCAAATCTGTTTTTCATTCTAGTAACATTCGTCACATCTCTTGTAGATTCTTTAACTGCTTGAATATTCTCAAATTGAATTAACTGATCAAACATATCAAGAGTTACTTCAATTTTATAATCCACTGGATTGTTATATATCATTATTGGAAGGGAAGTGTTTTTTGCAATTTCTTTAAAATATGTAACAGTCTCTACATCACATGATTTGTAACGCATTGGTGGTAATACCATTAATCCAGATGCTCCATTTTCTTCTGCAGAGATAGCTGAATTTACAGCTTCTTTTGTTGATTGTTCAGCAATATTTACAACAACAGGTATTTTTCCGTTAGTTAGTTGTATTGTATTTTTTGTTAAAATATTTTTCTCATCATTAGTCAGCGTACTTGCCTCCCCTAAAGAACCTCCAAGAACAATAGCACTAACACCTGCATCTAATTGTGCATTTATATTTTTATTAAATAAATCTAAATCTAACTTGTCATCGTCAGTAAACTTAGTGGTAATTGCCGGCATGACACCTTCCCAATTCATAAGTGTTATTTTTTGTTGAATATAAGATTTTTTTAAGACATTAAATAATCTAGTTTAACATAAACAGATCTGATGCTATACCATCTGAAAGAAATCTTCCTTTACTAGTTATCTTAAGGCACTTTTTATCTAATACTAATAATTTTTTGTCAATTTTAACTTTTGATTTATCTAATAGATAGTTCTTAAATTTTTCTCCAAGCTGCTTCTCAATATCATCCAGTGATATTCCCCAAATTGTACGTAATCCAGTCATAACCATCTCATTATATACATCGATTTCTGTTAAATTCTCAATTGTTATTGGAAGCTTATTTTTTTCTAATGAATTTATATACTTCATATTGTTACTTACATTCCAAATCCTTTTTTTACCATTAAAAGAATGAGCAGATGGTCCTAATCCTATATATTTTTTTCTTTGCCAATATGCACTATTGTTTTTTGATTCATAATTCTTTAGTGCAAAGCTAGATAGCTCATAGTTTAAATATTTGCATTTTTCTAATTCAATTACTATTATTTCATTCTGTCTCATTAAGGTTTCATCGTTTATATTATCAATTTTTCCTTTTTCAATTAATTTGCTCAAAATGGTATTTGGTTCAACTGTTAGTGCATAAGCTGAAATGTGTGGGAGATTATAATTTTTAGCTGTTTTTATATTTTTTCTCCACTTATGATCCGTTAATCCAGGCATTCCATAAATAAGATCTATTGAGATATTATCAAAATATTTTTTAGTTAATTCTATTGAATTCTTTGCTTGACTGGAATTATGGGATCTATTCATTAACTCAAGATCCTCATCAAAAAATGATTGAACTCCAATGCTAATTCTATTAAAATTCTCTGATAATTCTTTAATTTTATCTTTAGTTAAGTCATCGGGGTTTGCTTCAATAGATATTTCAGCATTTTCTACAACATTGAAATTTGAGTAAATACCATTTAAAATTCTATTTATTTCTTTTACATCTAAAATTGTTGGCGTACCACCTCCAAAATAAATTGTATTAACACTTTCACCTGCTAACTCTTCTTTTCTTAATTGAGTTTCCTTTACTATAGATTCTACAAATGTATTTTTATTTTTTAAAGACGTAGAAAAATGAAAGTCACAATAAAAACATGCTTTTTTACAAAAAGGTATATGAATATATATTCCAGCGATAACTAAACTAATTTATCTTTGTTTTTACTTACATAACTACTCCAACTTGAATATTTTTTATTACCAGAAATATTTCCCTCATTATAAAAATGACATACCGCAGCTGCAAGACCGTCAGTTGCATCTAAATTCTTCGGAAGATTTTCTATTTTTAATAAGTTCTGTAACATCTTTGCAACTTGCTCTTTACTAGCATTACCATTTCCTGTTATAGACTTCTTAATCTTCTTTGGGGAGTATTCTGTTATTGGAATCTCTCTGGATAAACCCGCAATCATTGCTACTCCTTGTGCTCTACCAAGCTTTAACATACTCTGAACATTTTTTCCATAAAAAGGAGCTTCTATAGCAATCTCGTCTGGCTTGAAATTATCAATCACCTCAATAGTTCTTTCAAAAACTAATTTTAGCTTCAAATAATGATCTTTATACTTAGTTAAGTTTAATTCATCCATTTGAATTAACTCCATTTTCTTATTGACAACCTTAATTAGACCAAAGCCCATTATAGTAGTTCCTGGATCAATTCCTAAAATTATTTTTTCATTTGACATGGAGAACTTTTTTATTCTGTTGATACATATATCGGCAAAGAAAATTTAACATTAACCTGTTGTCCTCTTTTAAT
>JAAZXZ010000169.1 GCA_014239895.1 Flavobacteriaceae bacterium | reverse complement strand
TTCAAATATAATGAAATAGACCATAAAGAGGCATTAAATTTTTTTTCAATACTATTTTGGACTTATTTTTTTGACTTTTTACTGTCAACTTTACTGTCAGTTTCAGCTGTTTTTACTGTCAGTTTTGTGTATATTTGGTTTCTAACCTTGTTAGTTTTTAAATAAAAAGTTAGGAATATCAACTGTTTAACACTCAATTAATACACCCTTAAACCCTTTGTATACTTGAGTATAAAGCAAAAAAAAACCTAACATTTCTGAAAGGGTTTTTGTAGCGAGACCGAGACTTGAACTCGGGACCTCCGGGTTATGAATCCGACGCTCTGACCTACTGAGCTATCTCGCCATAATTTAAGGGAAGCAAATATAAAATTTAAATTTTTTAGTTTCAACATATCTTTGATAAATTATTTTAAAAAATAATTATATAACTTAAGAATAAATGTATATATTACGATCATAATTATATGATAATGACAGATAGAATTCAATTTGAAATGGAATTCCCGATACAAGTTTCTCAAAGACTTTTATATCAGTATATTTCAACACCTTCTGGTCTTTCAGAATGGTTTGCTGACAATGTCAATTCTAGAGGTGAAAATTTTATTTTTATTTGGGATGATTCTGAAGAATCAGCAAATCTAGTTTCGAAAAAAATGCCAGAAAAAATTCGATTTCAATGGATGGATGATGAGGATACTGATTATTATTTTGAGTTACGAATTCAATTTGACGAAATTACTAAAGATGTTTCTTTAATTGTTACTGATTTTGCTGAGGATGATGAAGTTGAAGAATCAAAAATGTTATGGACGAATCAAGTTAAAGATCTTAAAAAAGTATTAGGATCTTCTTAAATAAATTAATTTAAATTTGGATTTTCTGGGGCATTAGACCAAATTTTATAATCATTTCCTAATTTTTCTATTTCTTCTTTCCAGAGCTCATTTGTTTTTGAGTTTAATATCTTATCCTTAAATCTATTGTTAGTTATAATCCAGGATTTTTCTTTTATCTCATTTTTCAGTTGAGATATAGTCCATCCTGAGTACCCTGAAAAAAATCTAATATTATTAGATCCTATTTTATTATTTTTTACAAGATTTTTTACATCTGTAAAATCACCTCCCCAAAATAGATTATCAGAAACTTCTATGCTATTACTTATCAAATTAGGTGTGTTATGGATATAATATAGATTATCCTTGTTTACAGGCCCTCCATTATAAATTATAAGATCCTTTCCTATACCCGAAAATATATCTTCAAAATTGTATTCTAAAGGTTTATTTATAATAAACCCAACTACTTCATCTTTACTATTTTCTGTGATTAGAATGATTGCTCTGTTGAAATAAGGATCATTAATTATATTAGGGTCAGCCAATATTAAACATCCTTTTTTAATTTTATCTAATCTTGTTAAATCATTTTGCATTTCTTATGAAAATTAAAACCATTAATTAGTGACTTAATATCTAATGTTTTTTTTCCTTCAAACTTAACTAATAAAGGAGATATATATCCGTCAAATGTAGCAACCTTAAGTGCGCCTTTATCAATAATAATTAATCCATTAGGATGATTATGTTTATTATTAGAGAAATTAGATTTGTAAATAATTACATTAATTTTCTTATCATAATTATCTAGGACACTTTTTGCTCCTGGATATGGACTAAGACCCCTTATTTTATTGTATATATTTTCAGATGAGTCATCCCAATTTATTTTGGAATTTGATTTATCTAATTTTGGAGCCTTATTTAAGGGCTTAATTACTAATTGCTTTTTTATCGCGACTTTTTCACTACTAAATATTTTTTCTAGAGATTTGATCAAAATATTACCACCCAATTTCTTTAGTTTATCATGAATATCCCCAGCATTCTCATTCTTAGGTATTTCTATTAATGATTGGTCTATTATATCCCCTGTATCAATTTTATTATTTATAAAAAAAGTTGAGACACCTGTCTGTTTTTCGCCATTGATTATAGCCCAATTTATTGGAGCAGCACCTCTGTATTTTGGAAGTAATGAGGCGTGTACATTTATGGTTCCATATTTGGGAATTTTCCACAATATCTCAGGTAACATTCTAAATGCTACTACTACTATTAAATCTGGCTTAAAGTTTGTAATTAGATTTATAAAATTTTGATCTTTCAGATTATTTGGCTGAAGAATTTTTAGGTTATTTTTTCTAGCAAACTGTTTTATGGGCGATTCTTTTAATTTCAGCCCTCTGCCAGCAGGCTTGTCAGTGGAGGTAACAACTGCTAAAACATTATAATTATTTTTAATCACTTTTTCTAAAGAGGGAATTGCAAATTCTGCAGTGCCCATAAAAATAATTTTTTTTCGACTATTCATTTTAGCCCTATTTTAGTGTATTAATAACAAAATCTACTCTATTTTTTATATTGTCCTTTGGGACTATAATTAGATTGTATCCAAACTCCTTGTATGTGTTTTTTATATAGCCGTCAATAGTGATCACTTGATCAAATGATTCATAACGAATTATATCAGATGAGTATATATCTTCCCATGGCTCCAATAAAAATATTATATCATACCTGTATTTATCAACTGCTTTCAAAATTTTTTTTGATAAGTTAGCCTTCTTAAAATTTAAATATGCAATAATGTCTGGGATTCCTCTATCAAAAAATACACAATCAGCTTGTAGGTTTATTGATTTATTAAACTGTTGAACCCTGCCATTTAGTAATTCCTGACTAAATAAATTGGGATCTGATAGAAAAAGCTGCTCTATTCCCTTTTTCCTATACTTCAAAGTAATTTCTCTTGAAATTTCATCGAAACATTTGAAGTTATTTTTTTTTAATTCTTCAATTAATGAGGTTTTTCCTGTTCCAGGACCTCCAGTTATTATAATTTTTTTAACCATGAATTATGAATAATGTGCTATAAAAATCGTTATTAATGTTTAAATTAAAAAAATTAATAACTACTATATTTGTAATTAGATTAATTTACAACATAAATGGATCATACAAATAAAATTTTTTATAATAATTTAACTCAACTTTTAGAGGAAACTTCAGAATGGCCTTGTGAGTATTTATTCAAGTTTATTGTTAAGTCTGATGAAAATAAAATCAATGTTATTGAATCCATTTTTGATAATATTGGAGCAATAATTAAAAAGAAGCAATCTCGAAATAATAATTTTACCAGCATATCTGTTAATGTAATAATGGATAGGCCTGAAAATGTAATTGAAAAATATAAAGAAGTTTCAAAAAGAATTGAGGATGTAATTTTATTATAACATAAACCTGTTATTATATATTTTTTGTATTTTGCCGACTTAAATGAATCTTCACTAACTTATTTAATATAATTTTTTTGTTTTGATAGATAAAATAGAGTACAATACAAGTCGTGAGCAATTGATAATTCCTGAATACGGAAGACATATTCAGAAGATGATTAATCATGCATCCTCAAGAGAATCTAAGGAGGAGAGAAATAAATTAGCTAAATCGATAATATCTATTATGGGTAATTTACAACCTCATTTAAGAGATGTTCCTGATTTTCAACATAAATTATGGGATCAGCTATTTATTATGTCTGATTTTAAATTAGATGCGGATTCCCCATTTGATAAACCTTCTAAAGAAATTTTAGAGGCTAAACCTGATCCATTATCCTATCCTCAGAATTATCCAAAATATAGATTTTACGGAAATAATATTAAGACTATGATAGATGAGGGAGTAAAATGGAAGGATGGAGAAATGAAGGAGGCTCTTATATATACAATTGCAAATCACATGAAAAAATGTTTTTTGAACTGGAATAAAGATAGTGTTACGGACGTTGTAATTTTTAATCATTTATTTGAGCTTTCTGATGGAAAAATAGATATTAGGAATTCAGACGAGGCGTTATTAGATTCATCAGTTCTAATACGACCAAAAAGAAAATTTGTTCATAAAAAATCTATTAAGAAAAATAATAGACCAAGGAAGAGATATTAAAATTCATAATAAATGGAAACTTTTAAGATCAAAGGTGGTTCTGAACTAAATGGAGAGATTACTCCTCAGGGAGCAAAGAATGAAGCCCTTCAGGTTATTTGTGCTTCGATCCTTACTGATGAAAAAGTTATAATTAACAATATTCCAGACATTATAGATGTAAAAAGATTAATTAATCTTTTAGCAAAACTTGGTGTAAATGTCCAGAAATTATCATCAAACTCATATTCTTTTCAGTCTAATAATATAGATCTCAATTATTTAGAGTCAGATGAATTCAAAAAAGATGGTCAAAGTTTACGTGGATCAATAATGATAGTAGGCCCTCTTCTAACAAGATTTGGAAAAGGATATATTCCAAAGCCTGGGGGAGATAAGATTGGAAGAAGAAGGCTGGATACACATTTTCAGGGCCTAGTTAAACTTGGAGGAAAATTTGCATATAAAAGAAAAGATCATTTTTATACTGTCAAAGCTGATAAGCTTAAAGGAGCATATATTTTATTAGAGGAAGCTTCTGTTACAGGGACAGCCAACATTTTAATGGCAGCTGTACTTGCAGAGGGTAAAACAACAATATATAATGCTGCTTGTGAACCTTATATTCAGCAATTATGTAAGATGTTAATTAATATGGGAGCTAATATTAATGGAATGGGATCTAATTTACTAATTATTGAAGGCGTTAAAGAATTAAAAGGAACTGAGCATACCGTTTTGCCAGATATGATAGAGGTTGGGAGTTGGATTGGTTTAGCAGCTATGACAAAAAGTAAAATTTTAATAAAAAATGTAAGTTGGGAGAATTTAGGTCAAATCCCCAATGTTTTCAATTCTTTAGGCATAGATTTAATTAAAAAAGGAGATGATATGTTAATTCCTAAACACAATGATGGTTATGAGATAAAAAACTACATTGATGGATCTATTTTAACAGTATCTGATGCTCCATGGCCAGGATTTAGTCCAGACCTATTAAGTATTATACTTGTAGTTTCAACTCAAGCAAGAGGAAGTGTTTTAATTCATCAGAAAATGTTTGAGAGTAGGCTTTTCTTTGTAGACAAATTAATTGATATGGGTGCAAAGATTATTTTATGTGATCCACATCGTGCTACTGTTATTGGACATGATTTTAATTCTAAATTAAAGGCAACTTCAATGACATCACCTGATATAAGAGCGGGAATCTCACTACTTATAGCTGCTCTTTCAGCTAAAGGAACATCAATTATCAATAATATAGAACAGATTGATAGGGGATATGAAAATATTGATCAGAGGTTAAGATCAATAGGAGCTAAAATAGAAAGGATTTAATTATCATCTATAGGTGCAGGACCATCAATCATTGCCTCATATTCTTCATCACCTTTTCTTTCTTTATATTCTTTCTTTATTTCATTAATAAGTTTAGGATTTTTATATAGATCTGACATAGTCATTGCCATAGCCTTTGCAGAGTAAATCATTCCTTTATGTCCAATACTCATACCTCCACAAGCAACTACGGCCCATGAATGCCAAGGAGTGTCTATTGGAGCTGTAGTCACACTTAGATTAATATTTGGAACATTCCAGCTTACATCACCAACATCAGTTGATCCTCCTCCAGGGTGATCTAATGTTTTTCTTAAAGGTTTAATCTCAGAATCAATTCCTAGAGTGGGTTTATTGGTAGATTCCTGAATTTTTTTTGCAAATGCAATTTCCTCATCAGTATATTTAATAGGTCCAAGCAGCTCTAAATTATCTTGCATTACCTGACCACCGGTTCTATTTACTAATACTTCATATATTCCTGAAATTAAAGAAACTTTATAATCAACATCTGCTAAGATTGCAGCACCTTCAGCCATTTCAACAAGACGATTATAAACAGGCATCATGCCTGATCTTTTGGTGTCTCTTGATCTTACCCATATTTTAGAATAGTCTGGCACTACATTAACTACTTTACCAGCATCTTGAATGTGATAGTGCATTCTTACTGTTGGTTTTACATGCTCTCTGTAATAATTTATTCCTGTTGTATATAATTCAAGAGCATCTGAAGCGCTTCTTCCATTCCAAGGGTCCGCTGATGCATGTGCAGCTTGACCAAAGAATTCTACTTTAAAATCAATTAAAGCGAGAGATGATTGGACATCAGCCTCTGTATTAGCTGAAGGATGCCAACTTACATTAACATCAACATCATCCCATAATCCTGCCTCAACCATCCATATTTTTCCAAAGTATTTTTCTTCTGATGGTGTGCCAAAAAACTTAATAGTACCACTAATTTTTTCTTGTTCAATCATCTCTTTTATAGCAATTGCTGCACCAAGGCTTCCACTACCAAACATATTGTGGCCACAGCCATGGCCTGCAGCCCCTTCTGAAATAGGAGATTTAATAGGTTTAG
>JAAZXZ010000168.1 GCA_014239895.1 Flavobacteriaceae bacterium | reverse complement strand
CTAGAAAATCTAGTTTTTATATCAACGTCTTTTGGTAGAATATTTGAATATGCTGGAACTAGCAATACATCATCGTAGGTAAGAGCCTCTCCTATTATTTTTTTCTGATGATCTTTCATTGCAATTATCAATTAATTGCGTGTAAATATACAATTTTATAATGATATGATATATCTAAAAATATGTATTTATTTTTTTACAAAAACACACTGATACAAGACAATTGAAGCACTAGCAAAATATACCAATGTCATTAGAAGAGATGAAATAAAAATTACATATTTCATCCAAAGGATTCCTGTCCACAAATAATAAATCCCTGCAAATGTTATTATAATCGATAAAAATGGCTCAATAATTAAAAATAATTTCAAATATTTATTTAAATCAGTTATCAAAAGCAGAAGCCCTATTATAAAAAATATGATTGCCATGGAAATCACATGAGTATGAATTAAATTAAACATTTGATAAGTACTTTTTTTAAACTTAAATACGTCCATAGGCTCTGTGACTTCATTACCTAAATAATTCTCTTGGATTCCTTCTGGATTTAAAGAGGATGTATGGTCAATAAACATTACTCCAACAAAATAGCCAGTAGATAATACTATAACAAATAGAACTATTAAGTTTCTTAATTCACTAGGGAGATTATATATTAGACCATTTAGCTTCACCTTATAATATTTTTTTTATCTAATATTTTGATTGATGACATAAAGTTCTCAACAGCATTTATCATTGATTTAACAGAAATTGTTGCGCCTGATATAGCCGATACATCTTTTGAATAAATAAATTTATCTGTCCAAGATTTTCCTGTGAATTGTCTAAGCCACCTTTTACTTGCAATTTCTCCTCCATAATCTTCTCTATAAATTAAAATTTTAGACTTTTTAATTTTTAAATTCTTGTCTAATATAATTAAATAATCAAATAGGTTGTATAAGCTTGGTGCTTTTGAATAATATGAGTATCCAACTAAGGTTTTATTGCTATATATCTTTTTAAAATTATTGTTAAATAATACAGGTAATGATTTAGAAACTGAATCTTCAATAGAGATAAGCTTTAAAAAATAGCTGTCAATTTGAAAAGTAGACTTAATTTCTTTATCAATTTTTTTTTGAATTCTATCTAAAGGATTAATAGATAGAAATAAAATAGAAGTAATTAATAAAAATATAATGTTTTTAATTTTCATTTTAATCTTTTCAAAATGAGAATAGAGGAAAGGTTAAAACCAAAATCCCATCCCAAAGTTTATTACTGATGTGTTATCATCAGGACCTTCATTCCCAAGAATTTGATAATCCATTTTAAATGCAGCTCCTTTAGCTACATGCCATGATAAACCCGTAGTTAATACATTTCTATTATATTCATCATTACGAGTTAACGAACCTGCCACTCCTGCATGAGTGTCATAATTTGAATATCTAGCAAATAAATCAAGCCTTTCAGTTTTATCTGAACCCATTAGATTATATGAAGTCTCTATATACCAACCGTTCATTTTGGATCCAAGATCTGATTCCCAAGCTGTATTATATTCTTCTGAACCATCAATTGAAGTTGTTATATATTGTCCTCTCATACCAAATCTGTCTTTAGTATATCTAGCATCAAGACCGAGCATTGAAATTCCAACACCTGGAACATCAACTCCTTCATCAATATTAGAGTCTCCAAAATAACCAGAAAAACCTAATTTAAGACCATTAACACCATACCAGTCAAGATCAAAAGAAACGTTAGTAGTATTCCACATTGCCTCTGCTCCTTTTTGTCTACCACTTCTTATACCATTTGATCCGCCTAAACCATCTGACTTAAATCCGTTAAAAAGGTATAATTGATATTTTAAAGATGCATTGTCCATTCTTCCATTAAGACCAAAACCTATTTCTCTCCAGGTTGAAGGAATAATTGATTTATCCATTCCTGGTCTTTCAACTCCGTTAAATGTAGTAGGCTCATGATACTCATTAACAATTCCCATTGGAACAAGCATTAATCCTGCTCTTAAATTAAGATTGTCTTTGATTGAATAACTAAGAAAAGCTTGTTCAACATAAACTTCCTTAACATGCTCAAACTCAATTTCAGATACAAATCGAACTTTATCATTAAAGTTGTATCCTAAGAGCGTAACTAATCTGTGGACATCAACTTTATTATTAGCGTCCTCATTAACATTTAAATGAATTTCTCCATATCCTCCTATAACTAAACCATCACCCTTATTCATAAGTATTTCTGCTGCATTTTGCGAAAAAACAAAACCTGGAGTTAAACAAAATAATAATGCTAAGAGTATAAAATTCTTCATAATTTTTATTTAGACTGATTATTAATAGCGCAAATATACACAACACTAATAACTAAAAAAAATTATTTAGAATAATTTTAAATAAAGATTATTTATATCTGTTAAAAATTTCTAATGACTTATTATATGCAATCTCAAAACGCAACGGATTTATATCAAAACTAATATTATTTTCTTCAATAAAGGATACTGATTTTTCAGTTGGCAATTTTTTTTTTAAATTAAATGAACAATAAATTCAAACCTAATCCAATGATTAAAATATTAAAATTATTATTAGTATTATTTTTTATAAATAATGCTTATTCTCAAAAGAAGAATAAAAAACCTAATTATCCCTTAGCTACATCTACTGAAGAAAGATTTAATGGATATTTAGATAGGGTTTACTTAGAAGAAAATTCTATAGTAAAAAATATTAGTTTCAGAAATATAGGTCCTACAGTTATGAGTGGAAGAGTAACTGATTTGTCAGTTAATCCAAAAGATCCATCTCATTTTTATGTTGCATATGCTTCTGGGGGATTGTGGGAAACCACAAATAATGGAAATAGCTTTAACCCCATTTTTGATAATCAGATGGTGATGACAATAGGAGATATTGAGGTTGATTGGGAAAATGATATAATCTATGTAGGTACAGGTGAAAAGAATTCAAGTAGATCTTCTTATTCCGGAAATGGAATTTATAAATCTTCTAATGGGGGAAAAGATTGGACTAATATAGGATTAAAAGAATCTCATCATATAGGTAGAATTATAATTCATCCAGAAGATAATAATATTATATGGGTGGCTTCATTAGGTCATTTATATTCTTCAAATAAGGATAGAGGTTTGTATAAGACAACCGATGGAGGGGTTACATGGAAAAATACTCTCTTTATCAATGATATGACAGGTGCAATTGATTTAGTCATTGACCCATCTAATCCTGACATTCTCTATCTATCAATGTGGGAGAGAGAAAGAATGGCTTGGAATTTTGATGGTTCAGGATTTGGATCTGGCATATTTAAATCAACTGATGGTGGTGAAAATTGGGAAAAGATATCGGGTGGATTAAGTGGGTTTCCTGATACAGAGGGAACAGGTAGAATTGGGTTAGATATATCGAAATCAAATCCAAATATTATATATGCAATCTTAGATAATCAGGATAGAAAAGCTTCTACTCCATCTGAACAAAAGAATGATGATCTTACTAAAGATATGTTGAGAGATATTTCAATTAATGATTTTCTAAAATTATCTGATAAAAAATTAAATAAATTTCTGAGATCAAATAGGTTTCCTTCTGAATACAAATCTGATAAAATAAAAAAATTAGTTAAAGATGGAAGTATTGATCCAATTTCTCTAGTTGAATTTTTAGAAGATTCAAATAGTTTGCTTTATGAAACTCCAGTAATAGGAGCTGAAGTTTATTCTTCTCAAGATTATGGAATAACATGGAAGAAGGCAAATGAGGATGAATTAAGTAATCTATACTTCTCTTATGGTTATTATTTTGGGGAAATTAGGGTAGATCCTCAAGATCCAGCAAAATTATACGTATTGGGTGTTCCTCTTTTGAAATCAATTGATTTTGGAAAGACATGGGAGTCTATAGGCTTTGATAATATGCATGGTGATCATCAAGCTTTGTGGGTAAACCCTAATAGATCCGGTCATCTTATAGCAGGTAATGATGGTGGTTTGAATATTTCATATGATGATGGTAAGAATTGGATGAAACATAATAGTACTTCTGTAGGTCAATTTTATGATATAAATATTGATATGAATGATCCATATAATGTTTATGGAGGATTTCAAGATAATGGTGTATGGATGGGGCCATCAAATTATAAGTCAAGTTTAAGATGGCATAGTTCAGGTCAATATCCTTGGAAATCTATTTTTGGAGGAGATGGTATGCAAACTGAAATAGATTTTAGAGATAACGAGACAGTGTATACAGGATCTCAATTTGGAAATTATGCTAGAATTAATACGCGAACAGGTGAAAGAAAAAGAATTACTCCTAGTCACAAGTTGGGAGAGAGACCATACAGATGGAATTGGGAAACGCCAATTTATTTATCTAGACATAATCAAGACATTCTTTATATGGGATCTAATAAATTTCATAGGTCTTTAAACCAAGGAAATGATTTTGAAACCTTGTCAGCTGATCTTACAAATGGTGGTATAAAAGGTAATGTAAGTTATGGCACTTTAACTACTATTATTGAATCTGAATTAAAGTATGGTTTAATTTATGTTGGTAGTGATGATGGCTTAATTCATGTCTCAAAAGATGGGGGTTTTACATGGAAAAATATTAGTAATTCTTTGCCTAAAAAAATGTGGGTAAGTGGAATATATCCTTCAAAATTTAAAGAGAGTAGAGTTTATTTATCACTAAATGGTTATAGGTGGGATAATTTTGAGTCCATGGTATATGTTTCTGAAGATTATGGTTTTAATTGGAGTAAGATAGGTCACAATATCCCTGATGAGCCAGTTAATGTAATAATTGAAGATTTAAAGAATGAAAAACTTATATACGTGGGGACAGACCATGGATTATATGCATCTTTAGATTATGGAAATTTATTTTTTGCTTTCAGTGGTGGATTGCCAAATGCTCCAGTTCATGATTTAGTTATTCATCCAAGAGAAAATGATTTAATAGTAGGCACACATGGAAGGTCAATTTATGTAACAAATATAGAAGTTCTTCAAAAATTAAATCAGAGTATATTAGATAGTGAACTATATATTTATG
>JAAZXZ010000077.1 GCA_014239895.1 Flavobacteriaceae bacterium | reverse complement strand
GGATAGCTTGTTTTATGATGTTTCTGCTTGGACTTTACCTCTTGCATTTAATTTAGATTATGATATGAATGTTGACATGAATAATGCAGGTGATAAAAATCTAGAATTTTCAACTAATACAGGAGGAGTAACTAAGAAAACAAATTATGCTTACTTAATGGAATGGCATGAATATTATACACCTAAAGTTTTAAATAAAATTTTAAACAATGATATGATTGCTAAAGTAGCGTTAAAAAGATTTAATATAGATAATAAGGCTTTTGATTACGGGACAATACTAGTGCCAGTATTTAATAAGGGAATTGATAGTACTTATAATTTCTTAAATAAACTTGCTAAAGAGAACTCTATAACTATTCATGGAGTTAATACAGGTCTAGCTGATGGTATAGATTTAGGAAGTAATCATTTTAGAAGAATATCCAAGAAAAAAATAGCCCTATTAGTAGGAGACGGCTTTAGTGCGTATGACTGCGGTGAAATATGGCATTTATTTGATACTAGATATAACATTAAACTAACAAAACTTGATGTAAGAAATTTATCTTCAGCAAAAATAAGTGACTATTCAACTATTATAATGCCAAGTAGTAGAGGATTAAATAGCAAAAACTCTGATAAAATAAAAAAATGGATAGAAAATGGAGGGACACTTATTGCTTATAAGAATTCCTTAAAATGGGTGGAAAAAAATAATCTTGTAGAATATAATTTTAAGGAAACTGAGCGTACAGCAAAAAATATTTCCTTTGAGGAAAAAAGAAACTATTTTGGATCACAAGCAATTGGAGGTGCAATCTTTGAAGCAAATATTGATAGAACTCATCCTATAAATTTTGGCTTTAAAAATAATTCTATTTCACTTTTTAGAAATAGCACACTATTTATTGAAGCTGACAAGGATAGTTATAATAATCCTATAAGATATTCTGAAAAGCCTCTATTAAGCGGTTACATATCTGAAAATAATCTTAATAATTTAAAATCAACTGTTCCTTTAAAAATTAATAAACTAAATAAAGGAAAAATTATTTCAATTACAGATAATACAAACTTCAGAGCTTTCTGGTACGGTACTAATAAATTATTAGTAAATGCTATTTATTTTAGTGATCAGTTCTAATTTAATGAATTCTTAGCCCATTCATAACTGTGTCTTCAGGAGAAATCAGTATTACATCTTTTTCATTTACAGCGCCTAAGACAAGGCATTCGCTTATAAAATTTGCAATTTGTTTTTTTGGAAAATTTACAACCGCAATAACTTGCTTATTAATTAAATCCTCTGTTGAATATCTGTGAGTAATTTGAGCAGAAGATTTTAAAATACCAAGTTCACCAAAATCAATTTGTAATTTAAATGAAGGCTTTATAGCTTCTTTGAAAGCTTCAGCACTTAAGATTGTTCCAACTCTAATATCCAGATCTTTAAATGCAGTAAATAAAGGACTCATACCTGACTATTTAGACCTGTTGGAAATAAAACTTTTCACGAAAGTAACAAGTGCAAATGCAGTAGTTAGCATCATTGTAATTACCCTAACCATTCCAATGTTATTACCGCTTTCCATAGTTCCAGTAAGAGGCTTTATTAACCCTCCTAGAATCAAGAAAGTCAAAAGAACAACTAAATGGGCTGCTGTTTTATTATTCTCCTGTTTTAAGCCCGGATTTAGTACTAGGATTATAGCTCCAAATATTACAGGGATCAAGGCAGTTATTGCATAATTTGAATCAATATATGCCCAAGCACCTAATAAAATTAAGGTAATGGCATTAATAAAACTTGCTTTATGTGGTTTCATAATTTACTTTTATTTAAAATTACAACAATTTATTAAATTTGTAAAATGGCAAAGACACCTTCAAATATGGTTTCATTAGGAACAAAAGCTTCTAAATTTAATTTACTAGATGTAACTATTAATTCATTTAAATCACTTGATGAATTAAAAGGGGATAAAGGAACAGTTATAATGTTTATATGTAATCATTGCCCATATGTGAAACACGTAAATGCAACCATTGTTGAAATTGCAAAAAAATATCAGCAATCTGGAATTAAATTTATAGCTATTTCAAGTAATGATGTTTTAAATTATCCTGAAGATAGTCCAGAACTTATGAAGGAAAATGCAATTGAATATAATTTTTGCTTTCCCTATTTATACGATGAAACTCAACAAACAGCAATAGTATATGATGCAGCATGTACACCTGATTTTTATGTTTATAATTCTGGTTTAGAGTTAGTATACAGAGGACAACTAGATGATTCTAGGCCTGGAAATAATCTTCCATGTGATGGAAATGACCTAAGTCATGCATTAAATTGCTTAATTATAAATAAGGTAAACGAAAAATTACAAAAACCAAGTATTGGTTGTAATATAAAGTGGAAGGTTAGCTAATATCAATTAGCTCTACATCAAAAATTAGAGTTGCATTAGGTGGGATTATACCTCCAGCACCCATTTCACCATAAGCTAAATTTCCTGGAATTAAAAATCTTGCCTTTTCACCAACACTCAACAAACTTATTCCTTCATCCCAACCTTTAATAACTTGACCTATACCAAGTTTAAATTCAATTGGCTCATTTCGTTTATAAGAAGAGTCAAAAACCGTTCCATCAATTAATTGCCCCTTATAATGAACTTTAACTGTGTCACTAACTTTTGGTTTATTTCCATTATTTTTTGAAATTATTTTATAACGCAACCCCGAATCAGTAATCTTAAAACCTTTTGAAATCTCATCAATTTTATTATTGAAATCTAATTTCATTTTCTTCTCTCTTTCCTCTTTTTGATTATTAAACTGATTAAATGAATTTAACGAATCAAAGCCTTCAGCTTTATCACCTACTCTACTTATTGTTAATTTTATGATTTCATCACCTTGTTCAATCGAATTTACTACCGACATACCCTCTATTACTTTACCAAAAACAGTATGCTTGTTATCCAGCCATGGAGTTTCAATATGTGTTATAAAAAATTGACTCCCATTGCTCCCAGGGCCAGAATTTGCCATGGATAAAATTCCTGCAGAATTATGTTTAAGATCTTCATGGAATTCATCATCAAATTTATATCCAGGATCTCCTGTGCCATTTCCCAAAGGACAGCCTCCTTGAATCATGAAATCATTAATAACCCTATGAAAACTTAATCCATCAAAATAAGGCTTTCCAATATCTTTATAAGAGTTTTTTATTTTTCCTTCAGCTAATGAAATAAAACTTCCAACTGTACCAGGAGTTTTTTCATATTCTAAAGCGATAACAATTAATCCTTTAGTAGTTTCAAGATTTACGTATATACCTTCCTTCATAATAAAAAATTTGAGCGAATATACAACTATTGATTAATCTTCTTAAGTTAAGATTAAATTTAGTTTGCAAACTCACTTAAGAATTTTATTCTATAAATCCTTAATTCAAACTCTTCATATTCACCATCAAACTCATCTATTGCCAATTCAATATTATCACTCTCAGCTTCCATAAAATAATCATTAATTTCATTTTGTTGATCCTCATCTAATATATCATCAATACAATAAGAAATATCTAACTTAGTTCCAGAATAAATAATTGACTCCATCTCTTTAACAAACTCATTCATTTTAAGACCTTTAGAAGATGCTATATCCTCAAAAGTTAATTTCCTGTCAATACTCTGTATTATATAAAGTTTTATTCCTGAATTAGATCCAGCAGTTTTTACTACAAAATCATCAATCCTGTTAATATTATTTTCTTCTACATATTTAGAGATTACACTAACAAATTCTTTTCCATATTTATTTGCCTTGCCCTCACCTACTCCATGAATATTAGCTATTTCACTAATTGTTATGGGATATTTTAATGTCATGTCTTCTAAAGAGGGATCTTGAAATATTATATATGGGGGAAGATTAAGCTTGTTTGCAATTTGTTTTCTTAATTTCTTTAAAATTGACATTAGTTCTAAATCACCTGATCCGCCCCGATTAATACTAGTTAAAATTTTATCATCTTGATCAGAGTATTTATGATCTTTCGAAATCTTAAATGTTTTTGGAGTAGATAAATATTTTTTTCCTTTTTCATTAATTAGAATAATACCGTAAGATTCTATGTTCTTTTCTATAAAGCGAGCAACTACAAGTTGTCGAATTAATCCTATCCAAAAAATCTTATCATAACTTTTTCCAACACCAAAAAAAGATTTTTCGTTTAATTTATGAGATTTAACTAAAGAGCTTTCATTGCCTATTAATATATCTATCAATTCTTTAGATTTATAAATTTGTCTTGTTTCCTTAATAAGGTTAAGTAATATTATAATTTCTCTTTTTACATCAATTTTTTCTTTAGGATTTGCCATATTATCATCTAGCATACCTCCATCTCCAGTATCATTGTCAAATTCTTCTCCAAAATAATTAAGTAAATATTTTCTTCTAGAAATAGATGTTTCACAATAAGAAACCACCTCTTCTAACAATAAAGAATACAATAGTTGTTCTGAATTAGTTTTAGAAGTAATAAATTTTTCTAATTTTTCAACATCCTTATATGAGTAAAATGCTAAACAATGCCCTTCACCTCCATCTCTTCCTGCTCTACCAGTTTCTTGATAGTATCCTTCTAAACTTTTTGGAACATCATAATGGATCACAAATCTTATATTGGGCTTATCAATACCCATACCAAAGGCAATTGTAGCAACAATCACATCGGCATCTTCTTTTAAAAAAAAATCTTGATTATTAGATCTTGTCTTGAAATCTAAGCCTGCATGATACGGCAATGCTTTTATATCATTTAGCTGCAATAAATTAGTTATTTCTTCAACTTTTTTTCTACTTAAACAGTATATTATACCTGATTTATTACTATTATTTTTAATAAATTTAATCAGATCTGAATTTACTGTATCATTCTTATAACGCACCTCATAAAATAGATTTGGTCTATTGAATGATGCTTTAAAAATCTGTGCATCAGAAATGTTTAAATTTTTTAATATGTCTGACTGAACCTTAGGGGTGGCTGTTGCAGTAAGAGCAATAATAGGAACGTTTTTTTCAATTTTATCAGCTATTATCCTTAGATTTCTATATTCTGGCCTAAAATCATGTCCCCACTCACTTATACAATGAGCCTCATCTATAGCTAATAGTGAAATATTATTTGATTTAAGGAATTCTATATTAGAATCCTTTGAAAGTGACTCTGGAGCCATATATAAAAGCTTAGTGATACCATTTTTTACATCATCTTTAACCTTTTCCTGCTCATCCTTAGTTAAAGTAGAATTTAAAACATGAGCTATTCCATTTATATTAGAAAAACCTCTTATCTGGTCAACTTGATTTTTCATAAGTGCAATAAGAGGTGAGACAACAATAGTAGTTCCTTCTTTTATAAGGGCTGGCAACTGATAACACAAGGATTTTCCACCACCTGTTGGCATAATAACAAGTGTGTTCTTGTCTTCACATATCCTATTTATTACCTGTTTTTGGAGTCCTTTAAATTCATCAAAACCAAAGATTTTTTTTAATGAATCATAGATAAGGTTATCATTGATTTTCATTTAATCACTATAGTATATCATTTTTTTATACTACTATTAAGATATGATATTATGATAATTTTAAGAAATTCTTTAGTAAAAATTTTGTTTTTTTGTATAATATCTTGTATTTGAAATTTTAAGAGTATTTTTTAAATACATAAATAATAAATTTTGAAAGAACCAAAATCTATTTTAAGTTTTGCCAAAGAGACTATTGAGCTTCAAGCTAGTAGTATAAAAAATCTATATAAGCTACTAACTAAAGATTTTGAAAAGGCAGTAAGCTTAATAAATAAAACTAAAGGAAGAGTTATTGTAACCGGTATAGGTAAAAGTGCAATTATTGCTCAAAAAATTGTAGCAACATTTAACTCTACTGGAACACCTTCAATTTTTATGCATGCTGCAGATGCAATTCATGGAGATTTAGGGCTAATCCAAAAAAATGATATAATTATTTGTATTTCCAAAAGCGGAAATACTCCAGAGATTAAAGCATTAGTTCCTTATATAAAAACCACCTTTAATAAACTTATAGCTATAACAGGTGAGACTAATAGTTATTTATCAGAAAAATCAGATATTGTTATTAATAGTTATGTGGATGCGGAAGCATGTCCTAATAATCTAGCTCCTACAACTAGCACTACTGCTCAACTTGTCATTGGAGATGCAATTGCTGTTTGCTTGGTAAAATTAAGAGGATTTTCCTCAAATGATTTTGCAAAATATCATCCTGGTGGAAATCTAGGAAAAAGGCTGTTCTTAAAGGTTGAAGACTTAATTGACTCAAAATCCCTTCCTAAAGTAGATGCTTCAGATTTAATGAAAGATGTAATTATAGAGATTTCTAATAAAATGTTAGGAATTACAGTTGTACTAGATAAAAACAAAATTGTTGGCGTAATAACTGATGGAGATCTTAGGCGTCAATTATTAAAAAGTCATAATATTTCTAAGGTTAAAGCTGATGAGATTATGAGTAAAAACCCCAAAATAATCAACAAAAATTTACTTGCAACGGAAGCGCTATTAATTATGAAAGCTAATAAAATATCTCAATTAATAGTTGCTGAAAAAAACAAATATATTGGAATTCTCCATATTCAAAGTCTAATTAAAGAAGGGATTATATAGTGAGCAACAATCAAGTTGATAACATGTCATTTTTAGAGCATCTTGAAGAATTAAGATGGCATATACTTAGATCAATGTTTGCAATTATTATTACAGGTATAGTTTGCTTTGTAATGAAGGATTTTATATTTGACACCATAATATTTGGTCCAAAAAAAATGTCCTTTCCAACTTACAGATTCTTGTGTGAAGCAGCAACTTTTATAGGTGTTGAAACTAGTTTTTGTGGAACTGAATTTCCATTTATTATTCAAAACAGAACAATGGGTGGCCAGTTTTCTGCTGCTATATGGACTTCTATTCTTGCTGGTTTTATTTTATCATTTCCATATGTTTTATATGAATTATGGAAATTTATTAGTCCTGGATTACTTCAAAATGAAAAAAGTAAATCTAAAGGTTTTATTTTTATTTGCTCTTTTTTATTTTTTCTAGGAGTTTTATTTGGATATTATGTTGTAGCACCACTTTCAATTAATTTTTTTGGCAGTTTTCAAGTTTCAAATGAAATATTAAATGAAATTGATCTTAATTCTTATATTTCATTGGTCAGATCTTCTTGTTTAGCATGTGGCATTATGTTTGAACTTCCTATAATAATATTTTTCTTATCCAGAGTTGGAGTAGTTACTCCAACTTCATTAATAAAATACAGAAAATATGCACTTTTAATTGTTTTAACTTTTGCTGCAATTATTACCCCGCCTGATGTAGCTAGTCAAATTATTGTTGCCATTCCTGTAATGATTCTATATCAAATAAGTATATTTATTTCTAGGTTAGTTTTAAAAAAACAAAGTAGATGATTCTAAGAGCTGAAAATTTAATGAAATCCTATTCTGGAAAGAAAGTTGTAAAAGATGTCTCACTCCAATTAAAACAAGGTGAAATAGTAGGGCTTCTTGGTCCTAATGGTGCTGGTAAGACAACTACATTTTATATGATTGTTGGATTAATTAAACCTAACTCAGGGAAAATCTATCTAAATGAAAAAGATATTACTAAATTTCCAATGTATAAAAGAGCTCAATCAGGTATTGGATATTTAGCTCAAGAAGCTTCTGTTTTTAGAAAAATGACTGTTGAAAATAATATTCTAAGTGTACTTCAGTTAACAAACTTGTCAAAGAAAGAACAAATAAATAAAATGGAATCTTTATTAGATGAATTTGGATTAACCAACATCAGAAAAAATAGAGGAGATCTTCTCTCAGGCGGTGAAAGAAGGAGGACGGAAATTGCAAGAGCTCTTGCAACGGACCCTATGTTTATACTACTTGATGAGCCTTTTGCTGGTGTAGATCCATTAGCTGTTGAAGATATTCAAAAGATTGTTACCAAGCTTACCAAAAAAAATATTGGTATACTTATTACAGATCATAATGTAAGGGAAACATTAGCAATCACTGACAGAACATATTTAATGTTTGAAGGTAATATCCTAAAGGATGGCAAACCTGAAGAACTAGCTAATGATGATACAGTTAGAAAAGTATATTTAGGTAAAAATTTTGAGTTAAGAAAAAAAACTTAATGAGACATCATTTTTTTTCCACCTATAGCAAAGTAGGACACTATATAATAAATTACTAAAATTAGCGGTATAGAGAGAACTCCTCTGAGAAAAACAAATAGTACTGCTGATAAAACAATAAGCATATATCTATATTTATTAACTCCATTAAACTTAAAATCTTTAAACTTTAAGTTAATTAGTTTAAATCTTGAATTCAGCAAATAACAGCTTAAAATTGTAATAAATATTAAAAAATTATTGTCCAAAATAATTTCTTTTACAAATGAGTCTATGTTAGGTAATTTAATGATTAGCATTAGAGATAGAATAAATATGGTATTCGCAGGAGTTGGTAAACCTTTAAAATGTTTTAAATCTGTATGAGACAGATTATAATTAGCAAGCCTATAAGCAGAAGCTAATGTTATAGTAAAACCAAGTAAAGGAAGAAATGGATCTGAAGAAACTTCCATAAATAACTTATACATTATTATTCCAGGGACTAAACCAAAAGAAATCAGATCTGCTAATGAATCTAATTGGCCACCTAACTTACTTTCTAAATTAAATTTTCTAGCTATAAATCCATCCATAAAATCAAAAAATAAAGTGATTAAAATAAGAAATGATATGGATTCAATAGAGAGATTGTCTTCAACTAGTAGCAATGTAATAACACATCCTAAAAAAAGATTGAAAAGTGTTAAAATGTTAGGAATTATTCTCATAAACAAAATTGAGAGTTCATTACTAATATAGTAACTTAATAAATAATATATTTAATAGTTAATGAATTTTAGTTGTTTTTATATTATTATAACACAATAAGAAAGTCATTTAGAAGTTTTTATTGATATTATCAATAATGAAGAAGTTAGTTTTCTTATTATTATTTTCTACTCTAGGAGTAAATGCACAGAATAATTCAAAATATTCTAATGAATTTCTGAATATTGGTGTAGATGCTCAATCAATTGGCATGAGCAATGCTGTTGTGTCTAGTACATCTGATGTTAATTCCACTTATTGGAATCCAGCTGGTTTGCTACAATTAGAAGATAAGCAGATTTCCTTAATGCATTCAAACTATTTTGCCAACATAGCTACTTATAATTTTGTTGCATATGCAACGCCAATTGATGATAATTCTGCACTAGGATTTTCTATGATTAGATTTGGAGTTGATGACATATTAGACACAACGCAATTAATAGATGATCAGGGAAATATAAATTTTGACAGAATTAACTTATTTTCAACTGCAGATTATGCATTCTTGTTTTCCTATGCAAGAAGATTAAAATTTAAGAATTTGAATTATGGCGTTAATATAAAAATAATTAGAAGAATAATTGGAGATTTTTCTAGTTCTTGGGGTTTTGGAATGGATTTTGGAATACAGTTTAAAACAAGTAATAATTGGAACTTTGGCTTGATGGCAAGAGATATTACAACTACTTATAATTCTTGGTCTATAAATGAAGAAAGATTAGGTGATATTCAAAATGCAATTGAAGGTCAAAATCAAGAGATTCCTAGCGGAACTGAAATAACTATTCCAAAATTGCAATTAGGAGTTTCAAAACAACTGGATATTAAAAATAGCTACACTTTATTAGCGGCATTAGATCTAATGGTTAAATTTGAAGAGAATAATGATATAATTTCAACTAATTTTGCTAGCATAAACCCTGCATTAGGTCTAGAGTTTGGCTATCTTGACTTAGTTTTTTTAAGATTAGGTATGGGTAATTTTCAAAATGAATTACAATTTGATAATTCAAAAGAACTTAGTTTTCAGCCAAATTTTGGAATTGGATTTAAATATAAAAGTATTGAAATGGACTATGCATTTACTGATATAGGAAATCAAAGTATTGCTTTATATTCTAATATTTTTTCATTGAAATTTGACCTTAATTTATTTAGATAATACTATGCTTAAAAAAATTCTATTAATCTTATTATCAGTATTTCTTCTAGAGATACATGCACAAGAGAATATAGAAGAAATACCTCAATATGAAATTAGCATACTAACCATCGGACCAGGAAGTTCCCTTAGTGATGCTTTTGGTCACTCTGGAATTAGAGTAATAGATAGAGTAAATGATTATGACATAGTTTTTAATTATGGTGTCTATGACTTTAATGCTCCTAATTTTTATGGAAACTTTGTGAAGGGAAGGCCTATATATAGTCTTGGAATAAACAATTTTGAAAACTTTTATAGAAGTTATGTAAATCAGTCTAGACAAATAATAGAACAGAAATTAAATTTGTCAGAATATAAAAAAAGAGTACTTGTAAATAAGCTTATTACAAATTCTAAAGAAGAAAATAAAGATTACGAATATAATTATTTTGAAAATAATTGCTCTACTAAAATCGGTGATATATTTAATGAATTACTAGAAGAAGAAATTAGAAATGAAGGTATTAATCTAGATAATATCAATTCAAATTCATATAGAAAATTGGTTTATCAGCATGTTGTTCCTAATTCTTGGGGAGCATTGGGAATTGACATCTGTCTTGGATCAGTAATTGACAAAAATATTACTGATCAAGACGAATTATTTTTACCCTATAATTTGAAACTATATTTTGATAAACTAGGTAATTCTAATATTAAAAATGGGGATTTAGTAGAAACATCTATCCTATTTGGAGAATATATAAGCTATAAAGAAACTGCATTTTCACCATTATATGTGCTACTAATTATATCATTAATAATTATTGTAATTACTTTTTTAGACTACTTAAGAATAACTAGGAATGTTTTCTTAGATATTATTATTCTTTTAACTACAGGGTTAGTTGGCTTACTATTAGCTTATTTATGCTTTTTTAGTAACCATATAGCATCTGCTTGGAACTACAATCTTTTATGGGCAATTCCATTTAATCTAATATTACTTTTTCAATTACTTAAGAAAAAACCAAATAGGTGGATTATATCGTATCTGAAAATCAATATTCTAATGTTATTGTTAATGAGTTTGCATTGGATCGTTGGGATTCAAGTGTTTAATATTAGCTTAATTTCCCTAATTTTAGCATTATTAATAAGATATTTATATCTAATTAAATATTTCTCAAAGAGAATTAGATAAACGTATGAAAATTTATACAAAATCAGGAGATAGAGGTTCAACAAAATTAATTGGTGGAAAAGATGTTGAGAAACATAATATACAAGTTGATGTATACGGTTCAATTGATGAACTAAATTCATATATAGGTCTAATAAGAGATTTTACTGATGACAAGTACGTAAAAAACTCCTTGATAGAAATACAAAAAAATCTTTTTAATATTGGAGCAATACTTGCATTTCAAGATGAAAAAACAGCGGAAAAATATCTAAAAACAAGGAAAATAGGGGTCCTAAAGGAAGACATCTCTACTTTAGAAAAGAATATTGATATAATCTCTGAAAAATTGCCCAAAATTGACAAATTTATTATTCCTGGAGGCCATGAAAAAGTTTCCTACTGTCATATCGCTAGATCCGTTTGCAGAAGAGCTGAAAGAAATGCTTCAAAACTAAAATCTATTTACAATTTTCAAGATGAAATCTTAATTTATTTAAATAGATTATCTGATTATATGTTTGTCATAGCAAGAAAATTTTCAATAGATCTAGAAATTGAAGAGATTCCTTGGAAAACATAGTACTTCAAAAAAACATTAAATAATTTCTTGCTTTTTTCATCTAAAAAATTATTTTTGCAAAAAATAGTTTATCATGTATTGGACTTTAGAACTAGTATCTCACCTAAGTGATGCACCTTGGCCAGCTTCAAAAGACGAATTGATAGATTATTCCATTAGAACTGGTGCGCCATTAGAAGTAGTAGAAAATTTACAATCAATTGAAGATGAAGGAGACCTATATGAATCTATTCAGGAAATTTGGCCAGATTATCCAACTGATGAAGATTATCTTTGGAACGAAGATGAATATTAAAATTTATTTAAAGTCTCTTAACTGAGGCTTTTTTTAATACTTTTCATCAAACAAATTGTATCTTTGAAAATTAAAATCACTACCTGATAACACATATGAGTTTTTTTAATTCAATACTTAAATTCTTTATAGGAGACAAAACAAAAAAAGATATAAAATCAATACTTCCTGTAGTTGAAGAAGTAAAATCATTTGAGAGTGAAATTTCTAAGCTAAATAACGATGAATTAAGAGAACAAACTCAAAATTTCAAATCTGAAATAGAATTATCAATTAATGAGATAAAAAGCAAGATTAAAGAGTTAAAAGAGGCTGTAGATAAAACAGATGATTTTGATGAAAAAGAAGAATTATACACTCAAATAGATGAGTGTGAAGAAGAATCTTATAAGATAACTGAAGATACTTTAAACAAAATCCTACCAAAAGCATTTGCAGTTGTTAAAGAAACTGCAAAACGTTTTTATAATAACAAAGAAATTATAGTTAAAGCAACAGCTTTTGATAGAGAAATTTCAGCCAATAAAGAATACGTGCAATTAAATCAAGATAATGCTGTCTGGAAGAATTCTTGGGATGCAGCTGGAAAACCAATAACATGGGATATGATTCACTATGATGTTCAATTAATTGGTGGTATTGCAATGCATCAAGGTAAAATAGCTGAAATGCAGACAGGTGAAGGAAAAACATTAGTTGCAACATTGCCTGTATATCTAAATGCTTTATCAGGTAAAGGAGTTCATATTGTAACTGTAAATGATTATTTAGCCAAAAGAGACAGTGCTTGGATGGCTCCTGTCTTTGAATTTCATGGTTTAAAGATAGATTGTATTAACTATTATAAACCCAATTCACAAGAAAGAAAAAATGCATATAATGCTGATATAACATATGGAACCAACAATGAGTTTGGATTTGATTATTTGAGGGATAACATGGCTAATTCTCCTGATGATCTAGTTCAAAGAAAACATAATTATGCCATTGTTGATGAGGTTGATTCTGTTTTAGTAGATGATGCAAGAACTCCATTAATAATATCCGGTGCCGTACCTCAAGGAGATAAGCACGAATTTAATGAGCTAAAACCTAAAATTGAAAAAATAGTATCTGTTCAAAGACAATTGTTAACTGCTACATTAGCTGAGGCTAAAAATAATATATCAAATAATAATAGAGACGAAGGAGCTTTTAGTCTACTCAGAGTATACAGGGGGATACCTAAAAACAAAGCTTTAATTAAATACTTAAGTGAAGAAGGTATAAAACAGTTGCTCCAAAAAACTGAAAATTTTTATATGCAAGATAATAATAGGGAGATGCCAAAAATTGATGAAGCCCTTTATTATGTTATTGATGAAAAAAACAATCAGATAGAACTTACTGATAAAGGAATAGAATTTCTTTCAGGAAAAGATGATCCTGATTTTTTCATAATGCCAGAAATTGGAATGGAAATATCCAAAATTGAATCTAAAGGTCATAAGCCTAAAAAAGAGGCTGCATTGAAAGAAGAGCTATATAGAGATTTTAATATTAAGTCTGAAAGGATTCATTCTATAAATCAACTACTTAAAGCATATGCTCTTTTTGAAAAAGACATTCAGTACGTCGTAATGGATAATAAGGTAATGATTGTAGATGAGCAAACAGGTAGAATAATGGATGGAAGAAGATATAGTGATGGTCTACATCAAGCAATTGAAGCTAAAGAAAATGTAAAAATTGAATCAGCTACTCAGACATTTGCAACAATAACACTACAAAATTATTTTAGAATGTATGGAAAACTTTCTGGGATGACAGGTACAGCTGTAACTGAGGCAGGAGAATTTTGGGATATTTACAAATTAGATGTAATCGAAATTCCAACGAACAAGCCTGTTATAAGAGATGATAAGGAAGATTTAGTCTACAAAACTAAAAGAGAAAAATATAATTCTGTTATAGAACAAGTTACTGAACTTTCAAATGCTGGTAGACCTGTATTAATTGGCACAACATCTGTTGAAATTAGTGAATTACTTGGTAAAATGCTTGGAATAAGAAAAGTGCCTCATAATATTCTAAATGCAAAACTGCACAAAAAAGAATCTGAAGTTGTTGCAGAAGCTGGAATTTCTGGTCAAGTTACTATTGCTACCAATATGGCAGGTAGAGGAACTGATATCAAACTAAGTAAAGAAGTTATTGATTTAGGAGGATTAGCAATTGTTGGAACTGAAAGACATGACTCAAGAAGGGTTGATCGACAACTAAGGGGAAGATCTGGAAGGCAGGGTGATCCGGGAAGCTCACAGTTTTATGTGTCTCTAGAAGACAATTTAATGCGATTATTTGGGAGTGAAAAAATTGCTAAAATGATGGATAGAATGGGCCTTGAAGAGGGAGAAGTTATTCAGCATTCTATGATAACAAAATCAATTGAAAGAGCTCAAAAGAAAGTAGAAGAAAACAATTTTGGTATTAGGAAAAGACTCTTAGAATATGATGATGTAATGAATGCTCAAAGGGAAGTAATCTACAAAAGACGACATAATTCTCTTTTTGGGGATAGATTAAGAATTGATATTGCTAATATGATTTATGACACATGTGAAAATATTGTTATAAATAATAAAGAAAATAACGATCACAAAAATTTTGAATTTGAATTAATAAAGTTCTTTTCTATAAGTACTGATCTAAATGCTGATGAATTTGAATCGATGGATGAAGATAAGGTTATAAATAAAATATATAAACTCACCCTAAATCATTACTTAAATAAAATTGAGGCAAATGCTAAATTAGCATATCCAGTAATTAAACATGTTTATGAGAATCAGAAGGATAGATTTAAAAGAATTGTAGTTCCATTTACTGATGGAATAAAGACCCTACAAGTTGTTACAGACCTAGAAAGAGCTTACTCCTCTGATGGACAGCAGCTTGTAACAGATTTTGAAAAAAATATATCATTAGCAATTTTAGATAACTCTTGGAAGAATCATTTAAGAAAAATGGATGAATTAAAACAATCTGTTCAGCTTGCAGTTCATGAGCAAAAGGATCCTCTCTTAATATATAAATTTGAATCCTTTGAATTATTTAAAAGTTTAATTGATAATGTAAATAAAGAGATTCTATCATTCTTATTCAAAGCTGAAATTTCAAATGAAAATGCAAAAAATATTCAAGAAGCTAGACCAAGAAAAGTTACTAAAATAAATGCATCCAAAGATGAAATTCCTAATATTGATGAATTAAGTTCTCAAAATAAAGCGGCAGGTAGAAATATAGTTCGTGAAATTGAAACGATTGTAAGAGATAAACCAAAGATTGGCAGAAATGATCGAATTACAATAAAAAATGTTTCAACAGGAGAGAACAAAGAAATGAAGTACAAGCATGCAGAACCACTCCTTAATAAAGGAGAGTGGGTTATTTCAGAAGCCACTACTACTCCATAAAAATTAATTTAAATAACCATGGGAGAAACTCCTAAAAAGCGATTAAATATTCAGGAGCTAATTAGTGGAGTTGTAAATGGCGATATTGTTTCACTTAGTAAGGCAATTACCATGATTGAAAGTGATAACATAAATGACAAATCTGATTCTAACAAAATATTATCTTCATGTATTAAAGAAAAGTCCAATTCAATAAGAATTGGCATAACTGGCGTCCCTGGAGTTGGAAAAAGTACATTTATTGAAGCATTTGGAGACCATCTAACAAGTATAGGTCACAAGGTTGCTGTATTGGCTATTGATCCAACTAGCTCGGTTAATCGCGGTAGCATACTGGGAGATAAAACAAGAATGAGTACACTGGTTAATAATAAAAATGCATTTATTAGACCTAGTCCAACCTCTAGTCATTATGGGGGTGTAGCAAAAAGAACTAGAGAATCAATTATTCTATGTGAAGCTGCGGGTTATGATATAATTCTAGTAGAAACAGTTGGAGTTGGTCAAAATGAAATTAGTGTATCCGAAATGGTAGATTTCTTTCTTTTACTTAAACTCTCTGGTGCTGGAGATGAATTACAAGGAATTAAACGAGGAATAATAGAAATGGCAGATGCAATAATAATAAATAAGGCTGATGGCGATAATATTGAAAATTCTAATAAAGCTAAATCAGAATTTGCAATGGCTATAAAATTATATCCTATAAAGAAATCTAAATGGATTCCAAAAGTGATGACTTGTAGTTCAATTAACAGCACTGGAATAAAACCCATTTGGAAATTAATTTTAGAGTACATCTCTGTTACAAATGCAAATAATTTTTTTAATGAAAATAGGAAAAGTCAAAATAAATACTGGTTATTGCAAACTATCAATGATAAATTACAATCAAATTTCTTTGGTAATGAAAAAATTAAAAAAGAATTAGAAAAACAATATAATCTACTAGATAAAAATAAAACAACTCCATTTGTTGCTGCTGAAATTTTATTAAAAATATAATATGTCAACATTTACAATAATAGTCCCAATATTTAATGAGAAAGATAATTTATCTAGATTAGAAAGTGAATTAATGAAATTTATTAATTCAACAAAATTTAAAACAAAAGTTCTTTTAATAAATGATGGCTCTACAGATGGAAGTAAAGATATTATTGAAAAATTATGTAATGATAATAGTTGCTTTGAATTCATTTCTTTTGTAAAAAACTATGGACTTAGTAGTGCATTAAAGGCTGGGTTTGACTTATGCAATTCAGAATATATAGGATATATTGATGCTGATTTACAAACTTCACCAAGCGATTTTCATATTTTATTAAAATTTATTGATAATTATGATCTTGTTTCAGGTTATCGATCTAATAGAAAAGACTCTTATTTAAAGAATATATCATCTTTAGTTGCAAATGGTATTAGAAATATATTTACTGGTGATGGAGTAAAAGACACAGGGTGTCCATTAAAAGTAATAAGGACTGATTTTGCAAAAAGAATTCCAATGTTTAAGGGATTACATAGATTTTTGCCAGCAATGATACTTCTTCAAAAAGGTAAAATTATTGAGGTTCCTGTAAAACATTTCCCAAGAATAGCTGGAAAAGCAAAATTTGGATTATTTAATAGAATATTAGGGCCCTTATCTGATTGTTTTGCATTTATTTGGATGAAAAGAAAATATATTAATTACCAGATAGAAGATAATGAGTGAACTAATTTACTTGTATTCACTGGGGTTTATTGCTCAATTCTTTTTTAGCTTAAGAGTTATTATTCAATGGTTTTACTCTGAAAGAGAAGCAAAAGTAATAACACCAACAATTTATTGGATATTAAGTCTAATAGGATCTTTATTATTCTTTATGTATGGCTATTTCAGGGATGATTTTGCTATTATGCTAGGGCAATTCATAGGTTATTATATATATATTAGAAATTTAAAAAAAAAAAAAAAGTGGACAAATTTTAATATAGTTATTAGACAAATTCTAATATTATTACCCATTGTAATTTGCATAGAAAGGGCATGGAATTCTAATTTTTTTAATTTAGATTCACTTTTTTATAATCCTGATATACCGCAATGGCTACTATATCTTGGAATAATTTCACAAATTACATTTGCTTTCAGATACATATATCAGTGGATGTCTTCAGAAATTTCAAAAATATCCCATTTGCCATTAGGATTTTGGATTATAAGTATTCTAGGAGCAACTTTAATAATTACATATTCTATTTTTAGAGTAGATCCTGTTTTATTTTTTAGTCATATTGCAGGAATTTTTATGTATTCGAGAAATATTTATTTTATACATATTAACAGAAAGAAGTAGTGAATTTTTTTAAAGAAATATTATTACCTTAATAAAATGAGATATATAGAAATTACTCTTTGTTTACTAACACTTATTGCGTTTGGATGTAATAAACAAAAAGAGCCTGTTAAATCACCTTTTTCAAATATAGACACCTTATCAACAAATGATTGGTGGAATCGTTCTGAAAACCTAATAGTTGATTTAAAAGTTGACAGAGATGACGTTGTAGCCTTTGGCATTTATACAGTCTCTAACAAGACTCTTAAACTTACTGCACAACTTTTTCCGCTTTATCCAGATGAAAGCAGAGAGGTTAGATTAGAAATTTATCAGCATGAAATCTGGAGAGAAATACAAAGAAAAAAAATTAATGAAATAGGATGGGCTATAACATTTAGGGTAGAAAATTGGGATGATTCAAAAGATATAAAATATAGATTAAGACATAGTGATAATGCCATCTTTGAGGGAATGGTTAGAAAAGATCCTAAAAACAAAAATGAGATTGTTATGGCTGCATTCTCATGTAATAGCAATAAAGACAGAGGAGATAGAGAAAATTATGTCATAAATATAAATCATATTGATCCTGATATTTTGTTTTTTGCTGGAGATCAGTCTTATGACCACCAAGAACATACTGCTGCATGGTTGAAGTTCGGAATGCAGTTTAGAGAGACTTTTAGGGAGAGACCATGCATAACTATACCTGACGATCATGATATTGGTCAAGGTAATTTATGGGGGGAAAATGGGAAAATTGCTTCATCATCTGCAGGAAATGATGGAGGTTACTACTATCATCATGAATACGTAAAGATGGTAGAAAGGGCGCAAACCAATCACCTTCCAGATCCTTATGACAAAACTTCTATCGAGCAGGGAATAGGTGTGTATTATACTAACCTTCTGCTTGGAGGAATAGATTTTGCAATTATTGAAGATAGAAAGTTTAAGTCTGGACCTAAAGGAAAAATACCTCAACAAGGACCCAGGCCAGATCACATAAGAAACCCTGATTATGATCCAAAATCAATTGATATGGACGGATTAAAGTTACTTGGTGACAGGCAACTCAAGTTTCTTAGTGAATGGGGGGAGAACAACTCAATAATGAAAGCAGTTTTGTCTCAGACTGGTTTCTGTGGAGGAGCTCATCTCCACGGAAGTGAAGAGAATAGACTTCATGCAGACCTAGATTCAAATGGATGGCCACAAAGTGGCAGAAATAAAGCATTAAAGCTTATTAAGGGTGCAAATGCTATTCATATTGGTGGTGATCAACATATTGCAACTGTAATTCACCATGGAATTGACGATTATGAAGATGGTCCATGGGCCTTTCTTGTACCAGCCATTGTAAACAACTACTACAGTAGATGGTGGTGGCCAGAAAATGAAAAAATTATTGATAATCCTAATGATATTTTGCCATGGACAGGAAGGTACAAAGATGGATTTGATAATAAAATTACGATGCATGCATATGCTAATCCTGATACTGATTCTAATGGGGCTGGGTATGGAATAATAAAGTTTAATAAGGAAAGAAAAGATGTAACTTTTGAATGTTGGCCAAGATATGAAGACGTCAGATTAAATAATCCAAAACAATTTAAGGGATGGCCTATTACTGTTTCTTTGAACTAGAGTTATACCATCTGTCCGGATGAAGTTTATTGTATTGTTTTCCACTACCTAAATCTAGAAAAATAGGGTCAATCATTTCCTTATCCCACTCTTTGAATTTGAACTTATAATCATCATAAATTTTTGGCGAAATATCAATTATATTATTTTCCTCACTAATATCGTTCTTTAAATCAAAAATAAACTCTTCATCTCCCATTCTAAGGTATTTATACCTTTCTCCTCTTATCACATCAATGTCTTTATCCCTGTTTTGCCAGTAAAGAAAGTTATGTGGCAAACCATCTTTCTGTCCTAAAATGTAAGGCATTAGGTTAACACCGTCTATCTCTCCATCAATATATTTTTCAGCGTTAGCAACAGATGCCGCAGTTGCAAAAATATCTAGGGCAATAATTGGTTTATCATAAGTTAATCCGGCAGGAATTACATTTGGCCACTGCATAACAAATGGCACACGTATTCCTCCCTCAAAAAATTCACCTTTCCCGCCCCTTAAAATACCGTTATCTGAGTGATTATACCATTCCACACCACCATTATCTGAAAAGAAAACAACTATTGTATTATCAGATATATTTCTTTCTACAAGTTTGTCTAGGATTAAGCCAACACCATCATCTAGTGATGTAACCATTGCTGCATATGTTCTTCTCTTCTCTCCTTCAATATGCATATTTCTGTCTAGATCCTTTTTGGTAGCTTGTAAGGGTGTATGAGGCGCATTATAAGAAAGGTATAAAAAGAATGGATTTTCAGAATTTTCATCAATAAATTTCACTGCATTATCTGATAATTCTTCAGTAAGATATTTAGATATATCTACCCTCTTACCATTATCAAAAATTTTAGTTAAATAACCATCCCACTGAGATCTAGCTTCAGTTAAGTCATTTAGTGTTAAGTCTTCAGGGAAATATTTATGACCACCAATAACAAAACCATAAAACTCATCAAAACCCCTTTTTTGAGGGACTAGAGATTCGTGGGCCCCTAGATGCCATTTCCCAATAGCTTTTGTCTTATAATTAGCTTCTTTAAGAACATCAGGAAGTGTCTGTTCAGACAGAGGAAGTCCCATAGTTGAATCTTTAGGTGTTAATAAAATATTTCTACTATAACCAAATCTATTTTGATACCTGCCAGTTATCAACCCCGCTCTACTTGGTGAACATACCGCATAGGAAACATATCCATCTGAAAATATCACTCCATTATTAGCAATTCTATCAATATTAGGAGTTCTAATTTCTTTGCTTCCATGAAAACCAACATCAGCATAACCTTGGTCGTCACTTATTATAACAATAATATTTGGTGATTTTTCTTCTTGGTTAGAACAAGAAATAAATAAAATAGAAATAAAAATAATTGAAATAATTTTTTTCATAATCAGTAAGGGTAATATATTGTTTTTTTACGGAGATTGAAATTTATTTTATATATATTAACAAAAAGAAGCAGTGAGTTTTTTAAAGAAATATTATTTCTTGCTAATTATTTTAATTCTATTAATATATTCAATTTCTACATTTAATTTAATAGAGGTTGGAATTATGGAAGCAAGAAATTTTCAAACTGCAAAAGAGATGGTTGAAGATAATAACTGGCTTCTTCCAACTTTAAATGGAGAGCCTAGATACCAGAAACCGCCATTACCTACTTGGCTAACTGCATTTTCTGTTTTATTGTTCAATTCCAAATCAATTATATTCTATAGAATACCTGCAATTTTATTGCTATTTATTATTGGCATTACTAGCTATTTTTTTAGTCTTAAAATTAAATTTAACAGAAATGAAAGCATTATCAATGGATTGATAACTTTAAGTTCTATTTATATAATTGCTATCGTATTTGAAGCTCCCTGGGATATTTTTGCTCATGGGTTTATGTTCCTGGCTATCTACTTTCTTTTCAGCTCATTAGAAAATAAATTTAATCTAAAACAAAATATACTTATAGGTTTATTAATTGGATTCTCTATTATGTCCAAAGGCCCCATTTCAATTTATGTGTTATTAATCCCTTTTTTATTATCATATCTGCTAGTTTATAAGAAAATTAATATTAACATTAGTAATCTTATTCAAATTCTATTTGTTTCAATTATTTCTGGCAGTCTGTGGTATATTTATATATATAGCCAGGATAATCAGACATTAGTAGATATTATCTCTTTGGAGACAGAAAATTGGTCAAATTATAACGTAAAACCATTCTACTACTACTGGGATTTTTTTATTAATAGTGG
>JAAZXZ010000052.1 GCA_014239895.1 Flavobacteriaceae bacterium | reverse complement strand
TTGATAACCGCTTGTAAATTTTCTATTGAAATAGTTAAATTAAAATAAAGTTTTTTATTTTTGCAGCCTAACTATATTATAAATATAAAAAACAAAAATTATGTCAGACATTGCATCAAGAGTAAAAGCTATTATAGTAGACAAATTAGGCGTTGATGAAAATGAAGTAGCTATTGAAGCTAGCTTCACTAATGATTTAGGAGCAGATTCTTTGGACACCGTTGAATTAATAATGGAGTTTGAAAAAGAATTTAATATTCAGATCCCTGATGATCAGGCTGAAAATATAGCAACTGTAGGGCAAGCAATTTCTTACATCGAGAATATTTAAATAATCAAATTTTCATGGCTTTAAAACGAGTTGTTGTTACAGGCCTTGGAGCCTTAACCCCAATTGGCAATAATATTGGCGATTTTTGGCAAGGACTTGTTAATGGGGAAAGTGGAGCAGCTCCCATCACATACTTTGATACTTCAAAATTTAAAACAAAATTTGCGTGTGAATTAAAACATTTTGATATCTCTGATTTTCTTGACAGAAAAGAGCAGAGAAGAATGGACAAATTTACACAATATGCTATGGTCTCAACTGAGGAGGCAATTAATGATTCAGGACTTGATCTTGATAGCATAGATAAATTAAGAGTTGGCGTAATATGGGGATCAGGAATAGGCGGAATAGAAACATTTCAAAATGAAATATTAAATTTTGCAGCAGGCGATGGCACACCAAGATTTAACCCATTTTTTATCCCAAAAATGATTGGAGATATAGCCCCCGGATATATATCAATAAAGTATGGATTTATGGGCCCCAATTATACTACAGTTTCTGCATGTGCATCTTCAGCCAATGCATTAGCTGATTCCTTAAATTATATTAGACTAGGCCATTGTGATGTTATTGTTTCAGGAGGAAGTGAAGCTGGAATCAATATTACTGGGATGGCAGGGTTCAATGCAATGCATGCATTATCAACTAGAAATGACTCTCCTTCAACTGCTTCTAGGCCTTTTGATGCTACTAGAGATGGATTTGTACTTGGAGAAGGTTCAGGAACATTAATTTTAGAGGAATATGAACATGCAAAAGCTAGGGGAGCAAAAATATATGCAGAATTAATTGGAGCAGGTCTTTCATCTGATGCGCATCATATAACAGCTCCGCATCCTAAAGGCGATGGAGTAAAAGCAGTAATGAGAAATTGTTTAAATGATGGAAAAATAAAAACTAATGAAGTAGATGCTATTAATACACATGGGACATCAACTCCATTAGGAGATGTTGCAGAATTAAAAGCTATTAGCAATGTTTTTGGAAAACATACACCCAATATAAATATTAATTCCACTAAATCTATGACTGGACATATGCTAGGAGCATCTGGCGCAATTGAAGCAATATCAGTCATTTTGTCTATTCAGAATAAAATTGTTCCTCCAACAATTAATCATAAAAATATAGATGAGAATATTGATCAAAATTTAAATCTCACATTGAATACAGCACAAAATAGAGAGATAAATATAGCCATGAGTAATACTTTTGGATTTGGAGGACATAATGCATGTTTGTTGTTTAAAAAAACAGATTAATTATGCCAATTTTGAGATTAAAAGATTTTTTTTCTACAAGAAAAGACCCTTTTTATCATCAAATTAAATCTCTGTTAAAATTTAGCCCTAAATCTTTAGAATATTATAAACGAGCTTTTATTCATCGTTCACTGAATCGTAGAGATATTAATGGAATTGCAATTAATTATGAAAGACTGGAATTTTTAGGAGATTCAATATTGAGTTCAATAATTTCATCTTATTTGTTTAAAAATATTCCAGATGGATCTGAAGGGTATTTAACACAAATGAGATCTAAGATAGTAAGTCGAAATCATCTAAATGAGCTAGGCTCTGAGCTAAATTTGATCAATTTTGTACAATCTAATATTGCTGATGAGAATCATGGAGATAATATCCATGGTAATTTATTTGAAGCTTTAATCGGAGCTATTTTTTTAGACAAGGGATATCCATATTGTAAAAAATTTATTTTTCAAAATGTAATTATTCCGCATGTGGATTTGGAAAAACTCAAGAATAAAATTATAAGCTATAAGAGTCTATTTATAGAGTGGTGTCAAAAAAATAAGAAGGAATATAAATATTATATATTTGAGGATAATGGAAATGAGACTATAAAACATTTTGGTGTTAAGCTATATATTGATAATAAGGTTGTAGCTAAGGCTAGAGAAACTTCAAAGAAAAAGGCAGAGGAAAAAGCGTCTAAAAGAGCATTTTTTATGTTTCAAGAGGAAATTCTAAAAGACAAGCAGAATTAATCTTAAATTTTATCTGATTATCATAGATAATAATAAATTATATCTTTATACTATAATTTATTAAATAATGACTATAAGTAAATTAAATTTAGAAGATTTTTGTAATGAGGTTTTTAGCCTATTTGCAATTCATACCGATTTAGATGATTATAGGTTAGCTTATTTTTTAAATAAGCATTTAGGAATTAATTTATTCCGAAAGGCATTTGATTTAGATTTTGTTAATTCAAAAGGAAGTTTTTCAGTTTTTGAATATATTGATCAGACTAATTTTTTGAAATGGAGTTTAATATCAAATATTTATAATTATAATTTTTCCGCAAAAGCTTCTAATGATGATCTTTTTGTAGAATCTAATAATTTAGTTCAAAAAGTTAATTTATTAGCGGAATATAAAAATGTTAATTACT
>JAAZXZ010000086.1 GCA_014239895.1 Flavobacteriaceae bacterium | reverse complement strand
CATTTCAAAAAGAAAGCACATAATTCCTAGTTCAAGAATACTAAAAATCATAGATAAAAAGATATGTTTCTTTTTATAATGTCCCACCTCATGAGCTAACACAGCTACTAATTCTTCTTCTCCATGTTTTTCAATTAGTGTATCATATAAAGCAATTGTCTTTTTAGGGCCTAATCCACTAAAAAATGCATTAGCCTTTGTGGATCTCTTTGATCCATCTATAACATAAATATTCTTTAATGAATAACCGACTTTTCTAGAATATTCTTCAATTTTCTCTCTAAGAGAGCCTTCATTTAAAGGAGTAAGTTTATTAAATATTGGAACAATTAGTTCTGCATAAAACATATTCATAAATATCATAAAAGCAGAAAGTCCAACCCACAACCATAACCAAAATCCTTCTTCAAAAATACTTAACAGATATATAGCGGCACCTAAAAGAGCACCACCAATTAACATACTTAAAAAGATTCCTTTTATTTTATCTAAAACAAAGGTTTTTAATGTTGTTTTATTAAAACCAAATTTCTCTTCAATGTAAAATGTGGAATAATAACTAAAAGGCAGACTAATTATGGCATTAAAAATAAATAGTACTAAAAAGAAAATAGCTGTTTGAATAAAAGGGGAAGAATAATCAGCAGCAATATAATCACTTAAAATACCAAAACCTTCAAACCATAAAAACGCCAAAGTAATTACTATGCTAACTGTAGTAGAGACAAATGAAATTTTCCCTGTTTCAATTTTATAGTCTCTAGCTTTAGCATAATTTTTTTTGTCATAATATTCTTTGAGATTTTCTGGAATTTCATCTTTCCAGTTTTTGTCATTTATATAATCTAAAATTGTTGAAAAGAAATATTCAAACAAAACTAGTGCAATAAATATCCACAAAAATATTTCTGGGCTCATTCTGAAAATTTAAGAGAACAAAAATAAACAAATTGTTCTGTAATTTATTAAATTAGTTAAAGAATGCAACCTATAATTGACCAATTAATTCATTGACCAGTAGCAGAAACACTAAATAAGTAAAAATTATGTACAAATATTTAATATTAACCGTTCTAATTTTATATTCCTGCAACATGAAAAAAACTGAAATTCCTGAGCCTAAGGCAGAAAAAATTGATAAGATAATGACCATACATGATCATCAAAGAATTGATGAATTTTACTGGTTAAATGAAAGAGATAATCCAAAGGTAATTGAATATCTAAATGCTGAAAATACTTATAGAGATCAGTATATGCAAGATTATAAAAATCTTGAAGAAAAGATCTTTACTGAAATCAAATCTAGAATTAAAGAGGATGATTCTAGCGTCCCTTATCTTGATAATGGATATTATTATTATACTCGATATGAAAAGAGTAAACAATATCCGATTTATTGTAGAAAAAAAGAAAAACTTTCATCACCTGAAGAAATACTCATTAATGTAAATGAAATGTCAAAAGGTCATGAATATTTTAGAATTGGGGGAATTGATATTAGTCCAAACAATAAAATTATGGCTTATTCTGTAGATACTATTAGTAGAAGACTATATACAGTTCATTTTAAAAACCTCGAAAGTGGGGAAAAGAACTCCTACACAATAGCCAATACAACAGGTGGAGTTAGTTGGGCTAATGATAACAAAACCCTATTTTATAATTTAAAAAATCCAAACACCTTAAGAACTGAAAAAGTAATGAGGCATGTTCTTAATTCAAATACAACAGACGAACAAGTATTTTATGAAGAAGATGAAGAGTTTAATCTATATTCTTATAAAACAAAATCTGGAAAATACATTGTTATAAGTTCAGGCAAAACTATTTCTGATGAAAAAAGAATTCTCGACGCAAATAATCCTAATGGAGATTTTAAAGTATTTCAAAAGCGTGAAGATGGCTTAGAATATTCAATTAGTCATCTAGATGACAAGTGGTATATTAGGACTAATTATAATAATGCTACAAATTTTAAACTTATGATTTGTAGTGAAAATAATACTTCAATAAAAAATTGGAAAGAATATATTCCTCATAGAGAAGATGTGTTATTTGAAGGTTTTGAGGTTTTTAATGATTACCTAGTAATTACAGAAAGAGAGAATGGAAATAGAAAATACCATGTCAAATCGATAACCAATTCAGAATTAAATCATTATGTTGAATTTGAAGAAGAGGCATATTCAACAGGTTCTAGTGTAAATGCAGAAATAAATTCTATAAAATTTAGATTCAGCTATTCATCTTTAACTACTCCATCCTCAATAATTGAATATGATTTAAAAGAAAAAACAAAAAATGTTTTAAAACAAAATGAAGTGTTAGGTGATGATTTTGATAAAAATAATTATAAATCAGAATTGATTTGGGCTAATGCAAGAGATGGTAAAAAAGTTCCTGTTTCTTTAGTATACAGAAAAGATTTATATAGAGAAGGTGAAAATCCTGTTTTACTCTATGGATACGGATCATATGGCTCAACAAATAGCGCAAGATTTAGTTCTGTCAGACTAAGTCTATTGGACAGAGGGTTTGTTTATGCAATTGCCCATATCAGAGGAAGTCAATATTTAGGAAGATCATGGTATGATGATGGAAAGATGTTTAACAAAAAGAATACTTTTTGGGATTTTATTGATAGTGCTAAATATTTAGCCAAAACTAATTATGTGGATGAAAATAAGATTTTTGCAATGGGTGGAAGTGCTGGTGGGCTTTTAATGGGTGCAGTAGCAAATATGGAGCCAAAGCTATTTAGAGGAATAATAGCTGGTGTACCGTTTGTTGATGTAATAACAACAATGCTAGATGAAGATATTCCGTTAACAACATTTGAATTTGATGAATGGGGAGACCCAAAGAATAAAGATTCATATTTTTATATGCTTTCATATTCACCATATGATCAAGTCGAAGAAAAGGATTATCCAGCAATTTTTATTACAACAGGATATCATGATTCTCAAGTACAATATTTTGAGCCTGCAAAATGGAT
>JAAZXZ010000167.1 GCA_014239895.1 Flavobacteriaceae bacterium | reverse complement strand
CCTATCAAACTGTATTTCTTTAATCCACTCTTTTAATAAACTAAAGTCCGATTCGGTTTCACCAGGATAACCTACAATTATAGTAGTTCTAATTGCAATACCAGGTACTTTATTTCTTATTTTTTTTATTAACTCATTAATTTTTTCTTTGGAACCTCCCCTTCGCATACTTTTCAATATTTTATCAGATATATGTTGAAGAGGCATATCAATGTAATTACAGATTTTTGGTTCTGATTTTATAACTTCTAATACATCCAATGGAAATCCTGTTGGAAATGCATAATGTAATCTTATCCATTGAATTCCATCAACATGCACTAATGATTTTAACAGTTCTGCTAAATTTCTCCTTTTATAAAGGTCTAAGCCATAGTATGTTAAATCCTGGGCTATTAAAATCAATTCTTGAACTCCTTTTTCTGCTAATTTGCTGGCTTCTATTAATATATCATCAATTGGTCTGCTTTTATGTTTTCCTCTCATTAATGGAATTGCACAAAAACTACAGGGTCTATCACAACCTTCTGAAATTTTCATATATGCATAATTCTTTGGAGTAGTAGTCAACCTTTCTCCTATTAATTCATGAAGATAATCTGCACCTAATTCTTTAAGAAGATTAGGCATTTCTGTAGTTCCAAAATATTTATCAACATCTGGGATTTCCTTGTTTAAATCTAATTTATATCTTTCACTTAAACATCCTGTAACATAAACTTTATCAATTTCTCCTTTTTTCTTCTTCTCTACATAATCAAGAATTGTATTAATACTCTCTTCTTTTGCATTTTTAATAAATCCACAAGTATTAATAACTACTATATTACCCTGGTCTTCATGAACAACTTCTTTTTTATTGGCTTTAAGCTGTCCCATTAAAACTTCACTATCATAAATGTTTTTACTACATCCAAGTGTAATAACATTAATGATGTTTTTATCTAAAGACTTTGTTCTCAAAAATTTTATTTAAAAAATGAGTCTACAAATTCAAATTTATTGAATACTTGTAAATCATCAACTCCTTCTCCCACTCCAATATAATTTACAGGAATATTAAACTCATCACTAATCCCTATAACAACACCTCCTTTAGCCGTGCCATCTAATTTGGTAATTGCTAATGAGGTTACCTCGGTTGCCTTAGTAAATTCTTTTGCTTGTTGGAATGCATTTTGACCAGTAGAACCATCTAAAACAAGTAATACGTCATGAGGAGCATTTTCTACAACTTTTTGCATTACTCTCTTTATTTTACTTAATTCATTCATTAAGTTAATTTTATTATGTAATCTTCCAGCTGTATCAATTAACACTACATCAACTTTATTTGATTTAGCATAACTAAGAGTATCAAAAGCAACAGATGCTGGGTCACTTCCCATTTCTTGTTTAATTATAGGAATACCTACTTTTTCAGCCCATATATTTAATTGATCAATTGCAGCAGCTCTAAAAGTATCCGCTGCTCCAATAACAACATTTAATCCCTTCAATTTAAACTGATTAGCTAGTTTACCTATAGTAGTTGTTTTACCTACCCCATTAACTCCAACAACCATAATAACGTATGGACCATTGGTTTTAGGAATAGAAAAGTCAACAGATTCACCATTGCTATTCTCAGATAGTAGTTGTGCTATTTCTTCCTTTAAAATATTATTTAATTCTTTGGTAGTACTATACTTGTCTTTAGCTACTCTTG